>JBKPDZ010000103.1:0-12391 GCA_046728135.1 Gemmatimonadota bacterium
GGATGGCGGCGGATACCGTCATGTACCATGATCTGCACGCGCTGTCGATCTCGCTGACGGCGTTACTGACCGATCTCAAGGAACACCCCGACAAATACGTGAAACCTGGTCTCGTGAGGGTCAGGCTGTTTTAACCGTCACTTTCCTCGGCACTTCCGCCGCCAGGCCAACAGTCGAACGCAACGTCAGTGGCCTTTCGATCCATCGAGAGGGCGAGACGTTGCTCTTCGAATGCGGCGAAGGCACCCAGCGCCAGATGATGCGCTACGGGGTGAGCTTCGCCTTGTCCGAAATCTTCTTCACGCACTTTCACGCCGATCATTTCCTCGGCGTGATCGGATTGATTCGGACGCTCGGCCTGCAGGGCAGGCCGGAGCCGCTGTTCCTCTATGGCCCGAAGGGTGCAAAGAAGGTGCTCGCTACTGCCTTGCAGCTTGGAGTCGAGCGCGTGCCGTTCCCAGTCGAAATCAACGAAGTTCGGGCGGGCGACGCAGTCGGGAAGAGGGACGGGTACGACATCTACGCGTTTCCGACGGAACACGGTGGCGGCCCCTCGCTCGGTTACGTCCTCAAAGAGCACCTCCGGCGCGGTCGGTTCGATGTCGACAAGGCACGCGCAATGGGAATTCCGGAGGGGCCCCTGTGGGGCAAGCTGACCAAAGGCGAAGACGTCCAGCTCGCCGATGGTCAGACCATCCGCCCGTCCGACGTTGTTGGAGCGGCTCGGCCCGGGCGCCTCGTCGCGATCACAGGCGATACACGCCCCTGTGCCGCGACCGTGGACGCAGCACAGGGCGCCGATCTCTTGATCCACGAGGCAACGTTCGGCGAGGACGAGCGCGAGCGGGCGCGCGACACCGGGCACTCGACTGCCAAGGAAGCCGCGCAGGTCGCGCTCGCCTCCAAGGCAAAACGCTTGGTGCTCTCGCACGTTTCGGCGCGCTACTCGATCAGCGCGGACGAGCTGGTCAAGGAAGCGCGCGAAGTCTTTCCCAATGCAAGTGTCGCGAAAGATGGGATGGAGGTGGACGTTCCGTTTGCCGAGTGAACAGGGACGGTGTGGCAGGCGGGGTTGACGCTGAAGATTTGACGCGTCACCACGGCCCGTGAGGCGGGCGATTATATTCCCCGCCCCATGGGACCGGTTTCATTCACGTACTCCGCCAGCATCCCGGCACCAATCGACAAAGTCTTCGCGCTTATCTCGGATCCGCTCAAGATGCCCGAGTGGCTGCCGAGCTGCGTTGACGTGAAGGCGACGACGACCGATCGGGCAGGGAAGGGCGCGCGCTACAAGCTGACCTTCCAGCGCGCGACGCACCGGCACGAATCGGTCATCGAGATCATCGATTTCTCCGCGCCGCACACGTTCGGCTGGGTCGAGATCTACCATCGTGCGGGTTCGAAGACATTCTTTGCTCTCGGCTGGGAGGGTGGATCCACCAAGGTCTCGCTGAAGCACATCTGGCAGCCATCGGGGTTCCGATCCTGGCTCAACGGCCAGTTCTATCGCCGGCGCAATGCCCACCGGATGTTCGCAGGCTTGATCAACAATCTCAGGAGAGCCGTGACGCGGTAGCGACGTACAGGATCCCTCCGAACGAGGACGGCCGGCTGGCGACAATAGCCGGCTCCCCAAGCCCGGCTGCTTTTGCCAACGCCGGCAGGTGGTTGGCTGGAATCGGGTAAGGGACCCAGCGGCTCGCGGCGCGGCGATCATACTCGACAATCACGACGCGGCCGCCGGTCCGCACGTGCTGCGCGAGCGCTTTGAGGACCCTTTCCGGATCCGCCACGAAATGCAATGAATTCGCGAAGAGCAACCCGTCGAGCTCGACACCTCCGAGCCCGGGGAGATCGAGCGGCTGAGTAAAGTCCGCAACGACCGGAATTATCGTCGCCGAGCCGCGCCGCTGGTTATTCAGCTTGGATAGACTGCGCGCACTTTGATCGACCGCGTAGACTCGGCCCCCTGGGAGTAACGACGCTAAAGCCCTCGTGAAGGTGCCTGTGCCGGCACCGAGGTCGGCCCAGACACCAGGTTCACGAGGGATAGCGGGCTTGAGCAACGCTACAGCGTCATCTGAATCCATCGAGTGCCGAAAGCCCTCGGTCGATCAGAACGAAACGGTCACCCCACCTTGCCAGGCGACGTCGTGCTGCGTCTTGTCGAAACCGTTCCGGTCGAACTTGTAGACGAAGTCGCGGCCTTCCGCGCGGACGCCGACACGACCGAAGCGATACTCGAGTCCCGCGCCGAAGTTGCCTGCAAACTTCGTCCAGGTGCTGTCGGAGTCCAACTGATGCACGCTGATTGCACCCGCGCCGCCGAGCAGGTACGGAATGAACGTTCCGGTGCCGGCCGCGACCGGGTAGCGCAACACGAGCCCGGCGTCATACGCGAACTTGTTGAACTTGCCGCGTCCGACGATCGCGGTGGAGCGAACGCTATCCTGCGCCCAGTTCCCGCTGGCGCGCAGGCCGATCAATGGATGCACCCAATACGTCGCGTTGACCGAGGCCGCCCAGCCGAGGCGCCAGTCGGCGGTGCCGGCGTCGTTGAGGTTGGCGGCGCCGGACAAGCCGCCAAAGGCGGCCGCGGCGGTGAGGTGCTCGCCGCTGACACGGGACGTCGCTTGCGCACGCGCGACGGCGGGCGCGACGGCGAGAGCAATTGCGATGGTGAGGGAAGAGCGTAGACGCGACGACATACCATCCTCCAGGAAATGTGTGCGAGAAAGTGGACGACGCGAGAACGTTGTTCACAACACACATTGTTCCCGGAGCGGTTCTAGGGGACGAGCGCTTCCGAAAGGCGTGTCAGCTGACGCAGCTCGATGGAACTGAGAGACTTCATGAGCCGGCGCATCTCGGCGTCAATTTCGGGATCGATGCGGGCGAGCAGCTTCAACCCCGCCTTTGTTATTCGCGCCATCGAGCAGCGCCGGTCCTCGGGGGCGCGCGCGCGCGCGACCAAGCCCTCGCGCTCCAGCCGGTCGAGCATACGGGTGACGTCGGCCCCGCGGTGGGTGCAGTGCGTGGCGACCTTGTTGCGAGGCTGGCCGCCCGGGTGCGCAGCGCGCAGCACGCGGAGCATGTTGTACTGCTCCGCCGTGATGCCGTAACGCGCGCAGATCTCCTCTAACGCCTGCAACAGATGACCGGCCGCCACCAGCAGACTCACGGTGGCTTCCTGTGCCGGATGGGTGGCCATATCCCGAACCTCCGTTGGAAACACGTAATGTCAAGACTCCTCGGAGAGTTCCGGTATTCCCCGGGAACCATTGCTTGTTCTGAACACGTTATCGCACAATCATCGGATCGCGTCGTGTTCTGTCGCCATAGACGTCACTGCCATGACACCGGCGCCGATGATGTCGATTTCCGTCCCGGTCGTTCGACAAGAGTCAGCAGCCGGAGATGGGAATGATTCGCGAGTCGGTTTCTCACAGCGAGGAGATCATCACGTATGCGCAGTCCCTTCACCTCCAGCACGCGCGGTTTGACTGGATCGACCATTCTGCTCGTCACCCTCCTGGTCACGGGCGGCGGCCTGGCGGCGTGGAAAAGCGCCTCCATCCGGAGCGCGAATGCGGCAGCGGCGCACCAGCCCGAGCCGATTGAATCCATCACGGCGGCGGTGGCCGAGCAGCGCTCCTACCGTCCGACCACGACATCAATCGGGACGGTGCTCGCGCTGAACTCGATCACGTTGCGGAATGAACTGCCTGGGACCGTGCGCCAAGTGATGCTCGTTCCGGGACAGATCGTCGAGCCGGGCACCATCCTGGTCGCGCTCGACGTCTCAGTCGAGGAGGCGGACCTCGAGGCCCAAACGGCCCAGGCCGATCTGGCGACCACGACACTGGCGCGGGTGGAGCGTCTACGGCAGGCCGACGCGGCCTCTCAAGAAGAGGTCGACCAGGCGCGCGCCGCGCGCGATGTCGCGGTCGCGCAGATCGCGCGGACGCGTGCGATTATCGCCCGCAAGACGATTCGCGCACCGTTCCGGGCTCGCGTGGGCCTCGCCGACATCCATCCCGGCCAGTACCTGAACGAAGGCACCGAGCTCACGACCTTGCAGGGCGTTGACGCCGCGGCGCACGTGGATTTCACGGTCGCGCAGGGCGTGGCGGCGCAGCTGCGGTCCGGCGAGTCGGTAGCCGTCTTCGCTCCCAGCGATCCCAATCCGATCGAAGCGCGGATCGTCGCACTCGACTCTCGCGTGGATCCCGTGACGCGCAATGCATTGGTTCGCGCGCGTATTTCCCGTCGCGCACCGGCGCCGGGCGCGTCGGTCCGCGTGGAGGTCCCGGTGGGCCCGGCGTCGCCCGTGGTCGCGATTCCCGTCAGCGCGCTGCGCAAGGGCCCAGGCGGCGATCACGTCTTCATCGTGGCACCGGACTCGACCGGTCGCACCCGCGTCCACGAGCAGCCGGTGCAGAGCGGGTCGATGGTCGGCGACGAAGTCTTGATTCTCAGCGGCCTCAAACCCGGGCAGCGCGTCGCGACGTCCGGATCCTTCAAGCTCCGCGAAGCGGTGTTGGTCGCGGTCGCCGGCGATTCCCTTCGCTAACCAGGCATCCTCATGCGCTCGATAACCGATACGTTCATCAAGCACCCCGTTCTCGCGATCGTCGCGAATCTCGCGATCCTGCTGGTCGGGTGGCGGACGGTCACCTCGCTGCCCGTGCAGCAGTATCCGAAGATCGAGAGCTCCTCGGTCGTCATCACGACGGTCTACTATGGCGCGAGCGCCGAGGCCGTGCGCGGGTTCCTCACGACGCCGATCGAGCGGGCGGTGTCCGCCATCGGCGGCGTGGACTACGTGGAATCCAACAGCCGCGCCGGTCTCAGCACGATCACGGTGCACCTCAAGCTGAATCACAGCACCACGGCGGCGCTGGCCGAAGTCACGGCGCGCCTGCAGCAAGTCCGCTCAGAGCTACCGGCCGAGGCTCAGCCGCCCATGGTGGAAGTACAGAAGGCGGACCGGCCCTACGCGTCGTTCTACCTGAGCTTCACGTCGTCGCAGCGCCAGATTCCAGCGCTCACGGACTGGCTCACGCGCAACCTGCAGCCCCAGCTCACCACCCTGCCGGGTGTGCAACGGGTCGACGTCGTCGGCGGCCGGCCGATCGCCATGCGGGTCTGGATCGATCCGGAGCGGCTCGCGGCGTTGAACCTCGCGCCGGGCGACGTATGGGCCGCCCTGCAGCGCAATAACTATCTCGCCGCGGTCGGACAGACCAAAGGCGATCTCGTCCAGGTCAGCCTGCTCGCGAATACCGATCTGCGCACGCCGCAGGAGTTCAAGGACCTTGTCGTCGCGGAGCGCAACGGCGCGATCGTCCGGCTCTCCGATGTCGCGCGCGTCGAGCTCGGCGCCGAAGAGGCGGACTTCATCACCAAGTTCAACGACAAAGAGGCCGTCTACCTCGGCGTCTGGCCGCTCGTCGGCAGCAATGAGATCGAAGTGGCCGGTCGTCTCCACAAAGAGATGGACCGGATCCGCGGCACGCTGCCCAGCGACATCGATATGCAGCTCGCGTACGATGCGACGGTCTTCATGACCGACGCGTTGCACGAGATCTCGAAGACGCTCATCGAGACGATCCTCATCGTCGGGTTCGTCGTGTTCCTGTTCATGGGCTCGGTGCGCACCGCGCTCGTGCCCCTCGTGGCGATGCCGGTGTCGTTGGTGGGCGCCGCGATCGTGATGTCCGCCTTCGGCTTCAGCCTCAACCTGCTCACGATCCTCGCGATCGTGCTGTCGGTGGGACTCGTCGTGGACGACGCGATCGTCGTCGTGGAAAACGTCGAGCGCCACGTGCGTGAAGGGAAATCGCGTATCCAGGCGGCCCTGATCGGAGCACGGGAGCTCGTTGGTCCGATCATCGCGATGACGATCACGCTGGCGGCCGTCTACACGCCGATCGGATTCCAGGGCGGGCTGACCGGCTCGCTGTTCCTCGAGTTCGCGATCACGCTCGCCGCAGCGGTCGTGGTGTCGGGCATCGTGGCGATCACGCTGTCGCCCGTCATGAGCTCGCGCTTCGTCCACAAGGCCGGCCAGGAAGGACGCCTGACGAAGTTGGTGCAGGCGGCGTTCGAGGCCATCCGGCGCCGCTACGAGCGGCTCCTGGATGGCGCCTTGCAAATGCGCCCGGCGATTGTCGTGGGCGCGGTGCTCGTGATGATCGCGGCGTGGCCGCTCTACAAGTTCTCCCGGCGCGAGCTGGCTCCGGTCGAGGATCAGAGTCACATCAGCCTCTTCATGGCGGCAGCGCCGGATGCGTCGCTGGAAGCGACCAACCGCGCGTCATTGCAGGTCGTGCAGGCGATTCGGTCGTTCCCCGAAGCGAAGTTCATGTGGTCCCTGACGGCTCCCTGGGGTGGCTTCGGCGGCATGGTCACCAAGAACTTCAAGGAGCGCTCGCGCACGACCGAGCAGATGTACGGCCAGGTCTACGGCGCGGTCTCGCAGGTGCCGGGCCTGCAGGTGTTCCCGCGGCTCGATCCGCCGCTGCCCACGCCCGGCCAGTATGACGTCGAGCTGATTCTCGCGAGCGATCTGCCGCCCGAGCAGATGCTGCAGACCGCGGGGGCGGTGATCGGTGCGGGCTGGCAGAGCGGCAAGTTCCTGTACGTCGACACCGACCTGAAGATCGATCTGCCGGAGGCGCGCGTCGTCATCGACCGCGACCAGGTCGCGGATTTGGGGCTCGATCTCGCGAGCGTCGGCCGCGAGCTGGGCACGCTGCTCGGCGGTGGCTACGTCAATCGCTTCAACTACTTCGATCGGAGCTACAAGGTCATTCCGCAGATCGGCGACGAGGACCGCACCACGGTCGCGCCGCTGCTCAATCTCAAAATCAAGACGCCGAGCGGCCGGCTCGTCCCGGTCTCGACGTTCACGCGTATCGAGTCGACGACCGCGCCGCGCACGCTCAACCGTTTCCAACAGCGCAATGCGGTGCGGATCTTCGGAGGCGTCAAGCCGGGCGTCACGAAGGAAGAAGGACTGCGCGTCCTGGAGAACGCGGCGGCGGCGGTGGCCGGCCCATCCATCGGGATCGACTACGCCGGCGAATCTCGCCAGATGCGGCTCGAAGGCGCCGCGTTGACCACGACGCTCATCTTCGCCGTCATCCTCATCTATCTCGTGCTGGCGGCGCAGTTCCGCAGCTTCCGCGACCCGCTGGTCGTGCTGGTCGGCTCCGTGCCGCTCGCGATCTCTGGCGCGCTGGTGTTCAGCTTCCTGAATCTCACGACGATCAACATCTACTCGCAGGTCGGGTTGATCACGCTGGTCGGACTGATAGCGAAGAACGGGATTCTGATCGTCCAGTTCGCGAACGCGCTGCAGGCGCAGGGCGTCGCGAAGCTGGTCGCGCTGCGCGAGGCGTCGTTGACCAGGCTGCGGCCGGTGTTGATGACGTCGGCGGCCACCGTGTTCGGACACTTGCCGCTCGTGTTCGCGACCGGCCCCGGATCGGCGGCGCGCAACAGCATCGGCACAGTGCTGGTCGCGGGCATGACGGTCGGCACGCTGTTCACGCTCTTCGTGGTCCCGGTGTTCTACTCGCTCATTGCGGCCGAGCACGCACCGAAGCCCGTGATAATCACCGAAGAACTGCCGGTTCCATCTGGCATGATTGGGGAGACGGCCCATGCGTAGCGCTTTCATTCTCGGTCTCGCCCTGCTCGCCGGCTGCGCTTCGTCTCCGGGCTATCGATCGCCGGCGTTGCAGCTCCCGGCGTCATTCCGTGAGGCGAGCGACACGTCGGGCGTCACGCCGCACGCAGTCACGCCGCACGCGACTGGCCGTGAGTCCACAGATCAAGCGCCACACTCGGATTACTGGGAGCAATTAGGCGATACCACGCTCGATCGTTTGATCGCGGAAGTGGTGCGCGCCAACCAGGATGTGCAGGCGGCCGAGGCTCGCGTACGGGCGACGCGCTCCGAGCGCGTGCGCACGCTGCTGGATCTGACCCCCGACACACGGCTCTCGGGCAGCTATGCCCGGCAGCGGCTCTCCAGCGCGAGCTTCCCGGGCTTTGCCGGGTCATTCCCGGATCAAAACGTGTGGGACGCTGGGGTAACGGCATCGTGGGACCTGGATGTCTTCGGGCAAATTCGCCAAACCGCGCAGGCGCGCGGCGCGATGGTGGGGGCCGCGCAGGAGCAGCTGCGCGACGTGCAGGTATCACTCACCGCCGAGTTGGCGCTGACGTATGTCGAGCTGCGTGGCGCGCAGGAGCAGCTCAATGTCGCGCGCGAGAACGCGGAGAATCAGCGCCGCACCTTCGAGATCACGCGCGAGCGGCTGGACGCGGGGCGCGGCAGCGCGTTCGACACCGAGCGCGCGCAGGCGCAGCTCAGCTCGACGTTAGCCTCGATCCCTGCGCGTGAAGCGCAAGTCGCCGCGGCGCAGTATCGGATCGGCGTGTTGGTCGGCCGCTCACCGGCGGCCGTGGCGGCCGAGCTGGAGCAGCCGGGACGGATACCGGTGCTTCCCGACGTCGCGTCGATCGGCAGTCCAGAAGCCGTGGTGCGTGGCCGCCCTGACGTGGCTGCCGCCGAGCGCCAAGTGGCTGCGCAGGGAGCGCTCGTCGGCGCGGCGAAGGCGAGCTACCTGCCAAAGATCTCGATAGGCGGCAGCGCGGGTTATGTCTCTCCCGAGCTCCGGACGGTCGGCGCTCAAGGCACGCTCCGCTACGCCGTCGGACCGGTCATCAGCTGGCCGCTGCTCAGCCTGGGACGGGTGAAGGCGGACGTGGATGCGGCGCAAGCGGGCGAGGACGAAGCCCGCTCGCATTACCGGGCTGTCGTCCTGAGGGCGATGCAAGACCTGGAGGTCAGCATCAGTCAATACCGGGCGGCGCGTCAGCGGGTGGAGCGTCTCGAAGAAGCGAGTGCGGCGAGCGAGCATGCCGCGAAGCTGGCGCTGCTCCGCTACACTGAGGGCGCGACGGATTTGTTGCAGGTCCTCGATGCGCAGCGCACGCAGCTCGAGGCGCAGGATCGGCTGGCGCAGGCGCGTATTGATGCGGGGACGGCCTACGCCGCGATGTTCAGGGCGACTGGTGGTGGCCGCTAGGCGAGTAGAGCGCGTCCACCTCGCGGCCCAGCTCCGCAATCTCGCGTTGGATTTCGTTCCGCTCGGCCGTGAGTCGCAGGAACGCGCGCCTGCGAAACAGCAGGATGAAGAAGGCGCGCGTCGCTCCCAGCACGCGATCGAAGCGCTCGGCGACGTGTAGCGCCACATAGCCGGTGAGCGGGAGCAGCGGCGCGACGAGCGCCACTGCCCACGCTCCGCGCCAGAGCCAGACGACCGCCAGCACCGTCGTCCAGGTCAGCGGAAACAGCAGGGTCGCCGCGAGGACTTTGACGGTTGCGAGCGCGTCCTCTTCACCCTTGGTCACGCCCGTAGCCACCCAGCCGACCACTCGGTAGGCGGGATAATTGATCAGCCCACCCAGGAGCGCGGCCGGCAAGCCGAGCGTCAGGAACACGACGCTCGTTAGGGCGTAGCTCGCAACGCGACGCCAACCGTAGCGGCGCGGCGCGAGGTGCCGCGCGTCGAGCCCGGCGGCGTCGAGCGCGGCTTCGTAGCGCTCCAGTCGGCCCCGCAGGCGAGCCGCGCGTTCCGGCCAATACCGACGCGCGACGTCATAGCCCACCAGAAATCGTCGCCGCAGCGCGAATTCCTGCGCGAGCGACGGTAGCCGTTCTGCCGTGTCATCCACCGCGCTGAAGATGTGTTGCGCGCGAGCGACGAGCGTGTGGACGTTTACTTCCTCCGCTGCGAGTGTGAGCGCCCGGAGCGCCTCCTCGATGCGAGCCGTCAGCGCGCGCACCGGCTCGGCGGGCGGCTCCACGCCAGCCGCGAGGCTGATGCGCGCGACTGGGAACGGCTCGCCGAAGTGGAGCAGCGCGACACTCCGGAACGTCTGTTTGGCGCGGTAGTAGAGCCCCGCCGGCACAATTTGGAGGACGAGGCGCTCCGGCAAGGCCGCGGCGACGCCGAGCGCGATGCGGGCGGTGCCGGTCTTGAGCGGCCGCAGCTTGGGATCGCTGTGTGAGCCGCCCTCGGGGAAGACCGCGATGGTGCCGCCACGGAGCAACACGGCGCGCGCCGCTTCGAACGTTTCCGCGTTCTGGCTGAGGTCGGACCCCACGTCCTGGCGGCGGTGCACGGGGATTGCCTCGAAGGCCCGACAGATCGCGCCGATGATCGGCATCCGAAACAGCGGAGCCTTCGCGAGAAATGAGACGCGCCGCGGCGCGAGGCACAACAGGAACGCGGGATCGATCAGCCCGTTCGGATGATTGAGGACGAAGATGACCGGACCTACCCTCGGGACGTTGTCTGTCCCGCTCACCTCGATTCGCCGAAAGAAGATCCGGAGCACGATCCGGAGCAGGGGCAGGAGGAGCGTTCTCATGTCTACACCCGCCGCGCCTTTACGCGCCTCTTCGCGCAGTTAGAGCCGCATACGTCCAAATCAGCCCGCCCACGAGCACGGCGATGGGGATGATCAACACAGCCGCCGCGAGCGAGCGCGCATCCGAGATCATCCCTACCACCGATGGCGACGGGACGTCGCCGAGGATGTGGATCGTGAAGATGCTGAGCGCGACCGCGGTTGCCCGGATATGGGGCGAGACGACGTTGACGATCGCGGAATTGATCGGGCCCGTCGAGGCGAACAGGCACAACTCGGCGCCGATGATCGCGGGCCAGTAGAGTTGCGGTTGCGGCGCGGCCAGGGCGACCAGCGTGAGCGGCGCGCCGATGAGCGTGACGATTCCGGAGAGCCACAGGTACGCCTGCCGCGAAACCGTCAGCAGGCGGTCGCCGAGCCAGCCGCCGAGATACGTCCCCACGAACCCCGTGACGACGACGATCGCGCCGAACTGCACTGTCGCGTGGGCTTTGGGGATGCCGCGCACGCGCTCCAGGAAGGTCGGGGTCCAGAACGCCAGCGCGCCGATGGCGAATGTGTATGCCGCATACCCCAGGACGGTGAGCACATAGGCTCGATTGCGGACCAACGTCGCATAGGCTCGGGCGTCCTTCGCGGGCGCTGCCTCGCTTTCATCCTGACTGCCGCGTGGCGGATCGTGGAGCCGCAGCGCTAGCGCGGCCAGGACGAGGCCCGGCACACCCGCGACGAAGAACGCTTGCCGCCATCCGAAATAGCGGTCGACCAGCCCGCCAACGATATATCCCAGCGCGGAGCCGATCGGGATGGCGGCGAAGAAGATCGCGAACACCCGGCCGCGTCGCTGGCGCGGATAGTAGTCCGAAAGCAGTGCGGGCGAGATCGTGCCATACGCCGCCTCTCCGATCCCCACCGCCGCGCGCGCGGCGAACAGTGCGACGTAATTCCGCGCTAGTCCCGCGAGAGCGGTGGCGATGCTCCACAGGGCGACGCCGACGCTCAGCAGGCGATTGCGCGACCGCGTATCTCCCAGCGTGCCAAACACCGGCGCCGTGAGCGTGTATACGATCAGGAAGCCGGTCATCAAAGAGCCGAGCTGCGTATCGGACAGGTGCAGCTCGGAGTGCTTCATGGATTCTGCGAGCGCCGCCACGATCCAGCGATCGAGGTAGTTGAACAGATTGATGAGCGTGAGGACAATCAGTCCGGCACGAGCTGTGCGGACGGCGAGGGGTGATGCGGTCGCGGTCATGGCTTAGGGGGCTTAACTTATCCTTGAACCGATCCCGTCGCGGGTTTAGTTTGCACTCCCCGCACGGGGCTGTAGCTCAGCTGGGAGAGCGCCTGGATCGCACCCAGGAGGTCAGGGGTTCGAGCCCCCTCAGCTCCATAAGTACCGCTGCCCCTTGGTGTAACTGGCAACACGCCTGACTCTGGATCAGGAGAGTCCTGGTTCGATCCCAGGAGGGGCAACTCGAAGCGCGATGCGTGATTACTACGTGTCGCGCTTCTCGTGTTTTTGGGCCATGCAAGCGTTTTACAAGCGTTCACGCCGCTGCCCCCCTGCATCACTTGCTGCTGACTTTCCTGTCCCGAAGCTTCACAGGCGTGCTCATCACCTCGAGCATGCCGTCCGTCGTCGCCAACTGGTAGCAGCTGTGCAACGTCTGCGCGTCGCGCCACCCGCCGGCTGCCATCACGTCCACGAGCGATAGGTTCTTCCGCTCGGTGGCCCACTTTCTCCTGAACGGATGGAAGCGACCGCCTTTCAGATGCGACAGACCAGCATGCCGCTCCACGCGGTCGTACAGCTCGCCGAAGATCTCCCGCGGCCAGTGATCGTCCTTGTCGGCGCACGGGATAGCCACCCGTCGCCCACCATCGCGAACCTGACCTTGAAGCCTCGCAGCTCCTCGGCCAACGCTTCGGGGATGGG
>JBKPDZ010000104.1:0-4165 GCA_046728135.1 Gemmatimonadota bacterium
ATACGGCAAACGAGATTTCCTCCTTAGTCTCGTGGGCTCGGAGATGTGTATAAGAGACAGGTCGCCCACCATGCGCGCGATCTGCTCCCCCCAGGTTTCGCCGGCCGCCATACTCTCTTTGAAGATCGCGGGCTGGGCGGCCGTCAAGCGTTGACCGAGCGGCGAGCTGTAAAACCGCACGAGGTCCTCGAGCTCGCTCTGGGTCAGATGCGCTGCGTAGATCGGCACCAGCATCTCAATGAGCTGTGTGGTGTCGCGCCGCGCGTGCGCCAAGAAAGCGTCCCAAAAGGCGGCGGGGATCTGCGGGCTGCTCTGTCGCTGGGAAGCGATCATGGACTCGAGATTGCCGAGCATGAGCCTGGTCGCTCCACTCGCGGTTAGCAGCTTCCGGGCCGCCGCCGCCGCAGCATCGGCGGGACGGCCCGGCTGCGCTTGGGGGTGGGCGGCGGAGGCAGCGACGACGAGGCCGCAGAGTGCGGTGAGAACGGCACGCTTCATGGCTCACTCCTGATGAAACAGAGATTTGGCGTCGGCCAACGACAGTCCGAAAGCTTCCGCTACGCCCGGATACACGACCTTCCCTTCTACCACATTGAGTCCCAGAAACAAGCTCGGATCTTGCTTGCACGCCTGCTTCCATCCCATGCGGGCCAGTTTCTTGGCGTACGGCAGCGTCGCATTCGTCAGCGCCAGTGTCGACGTGCGCGGCACGCCGCCGGGCATATTGGCCACGGCATAGTGGATGATGCCGTCCACCACATAGGTCGGCTGGTCGTGCGTCGTCGGCGTCGTCGTTTCGATGCAGCCGCCCTGATCCACGGCGACGTCCACAATCACCGAACCCTGCTTCATCAGTTTCAGGTCGGCGCGTTTCACCAACCGCGGCGCTTTCGCACCGGTAAGCAGCACGGCGCCGATCACGACATCCGCCTTGGCGAGCTGCTCGAGGACGTTGTGGCGGTTCGAGAACAGGAGGTCGACATTGGCCGGGAGGACATCGGACAGGTAGCGCAGGCGATCGAGGGAGATGTCGAGGAGCGTGACGTGGGCGCCGAGCCCCGCGGCCATCTTCGCCGCGTTCGTCCCCACGACACCGCCGCCGAGGATCAGCACTTCCGCGGGGAGCACACCGGGTACGCCGCCGAGCAGAATCCCATAGCCGCCGAAGACCTTCTCGAGGTACTTCGCGCCTTCCTGAACCGCCATGCGTCCCGCGACCTCGCTCATCGGTGTGAGGAGCGGCAGCTCCTTGGTCGGCAACTCCACCGTCTCATACGCGATCGCGACGCAGCCCGACTTGATCACCGCTCTGGTGAGGGGCTCCGACGCGGCGAAGTGGAAATAGGTGAAGACCACCTGACTTTTGCGGAGCCGCGCCCATTCCGGCTCGATCGGTTCCTTCACCTTCAGGATCATCTCGGATTTCGACCAGACCGCGTCCGCGGAGGCGACGATCTCGGCGCCCGCCGCGCGGTAGGCGTCGTCGCTGAAGCCGGAGCCCAGGCCTGCCCCCTGCTCCACCAAGACCGAGTGCCCGTCGCTGGCGAGCGACTCGGCGCCGGCCGGCACGAGCGCCACGCGATGCTCGGCGGTCTTGATCTCCGTGGGCACGCCGATGATCACGGTTTGCCTCCGTTGGGGCCCAGCGACACGACCGTCTGCCGTTCGGGGGCGAAGAACTCTTCGGCCAAGACCGACACCTCATCGGCGGTCAGCGCTTCCACGGTGCGCAGCACTTCGTCCAGGCTGCGATACGGCTCGCCATAGACGGCTGTGCTCGCCAAACGATACATCCGGGACGTGGGGCTCTCCAGCGACAGCATCAGCTGTCCAAGGGTCTGCTGTTTCGCATCCTCCAACGCGTCCCCGCGGAGGCCTTCCTTCGCCATGCGCGCAAACTCATCGCGGATCGCCTCGGTCGCCTTTTCCGAACGGCCCGGCTGCGTGCCGACGTAGACGCCCGCCATCCCGACGGCCCGATAGAATGACGTAAAGCTGTAAATCGCGTAGGCCAAGCCGAGCTCTTCGCGGATCCGCTGGAACAGCCGACTCGACATGCCGCCCCCGAAGATGTTGGAGAGTACCAACAGGCCGTACTTCCGGCGGTCGGCATAGGGGATGGTGTCTGTCGCGAAGACGATGTGCGTCTGCGCGGTGTCCTTCGCGAACGCGCGGGTGGCACCGCGAATGGCGGGAGGCACAGGCGGCACCGGCGGCGGGGGCTGCTCCACCGCTGCGCCATCGAACCACCCTTGTGCCTCCACCTCCTTGAGCAGCGCGTCGTGCGTCAGGTTGCCGGCGGCGGCGATCACGCAGTTGCCGGGGAAATAGGCACGACCGTGGAGATGTTTCAGGTCACCGGCCGACAACGCGCTCACGGTCTCCGTGGTGCCGAGAATCTGGAAGCCGTACGGGTGGGTCGGCCACATCGCTTCGTACGTCAGATCGAAGACTTCGTCATCCGGCGTGTCCTTGACGGTGCTGATTTCTTCGAGCACCACCTGGCGCTCCAGGGACAGGTCGCGGTCGCGCAACATCGGGCGGCGGACGATGTCGGTGATCACGTCCAGCGCGCGCGGCAGGTCCGCATCGAGCACGCGGGCGTGGTAGGCGGTCGAGTCGCGGGAGGTGTAGGCGTCGAGCGATCCGCCGCGGGACTCGAGCGAGAGCGCGATCTCTTGCGCCGTCCGCCGCTCCGTGCCCTTGAACACCATGTGCTCGAGCAAATGCGAGACGCCCATTTTCGGTCGCAGCTCGTGCGCGCTCGCGGTGCGGACCCAGACGCCGAGCGCGACCGACCGCACGCTGGGCTCGCGCTCGCTGAGCACGGTCACACCGTTAGGGGCGGCGGTGCGATGGATTTCGCGGTCGAGGCGAACCGTGTCTAGCGTGGGGGGCACGCTAGTTCTTCTCGATCAGCGCTTTCCGCGACAGCCGCATGCGGCCTCGCTCGTCCACTTCGAGCAGCTTGACCTTCAGATGATCGCCCTTCTTGACGACGTCTTCCGTCTTTTCGGTGCGGCCGTGCTGCAGCTCGGAGATGTGGAGCAGCCCCTCGACGCCCGGGATGATTTCGACGAAGGCGCCAAAGGCCGTCGTGCTCTTCACGACGCCCTCGTACACCTTGCCGACCTCGGGTTCCTGCACGATGCCGGAGACCATGTCGCGCGCGCGCTCCGCCGCCTCGCCCACGCCCGCGATCGTCACCAACCCCGAGTCGTCGACGTTGATCTCGGCGCCCGTCTGCTCCTGGATGCCGCGAATCGTCTTGCCCTTGGGACCGATGAGGTCGCCGATCTTGTCGGGACGGATCTGCACGGTGATGATGCGGGGAGCGTACTTGGAGAGCTGCGAACGGGGCTCGGGCATCGCCTGTTGCATGATGTCCAGAATGTGCACCCGCGCCTTGCGCGCCTTCTCGAGCGCCTGTCCGATCACGCCGAAGTCCAACCGCTCGACCTTGATGTCCATCTGAATCGAGGTCACGCCATCGCGGGTGCCGGCGACCTTGAAGTCCATGTCGCCGAGATGGTCCTCGGTCCCGAGAATATCGGTGAGGATCGCGGTGCGGCCACCTTCCGTGATCAGCCCCATCGCCACACCCGCGCACGCCGACTTCACCGGCACGCCTGCATCCATCAGCGCGAGCGAACCGCTGCAGACCGTTGCCATCGACGACGAGCCGTTGGACTCGAGGATCTCCGAGACGATGCGGATCGTGTACGGGAACTGCTCGTACGGCGGGAGCACCGCCTGCAGCGCCCGCTCGGCCAGCGCGCCGTGGCCGATCTCGCGACGGGAGGTGCCCCGCACCGGCTTCACCTCACCCGTGGAGAACGGCGGGAAGTTGTAGTGCAGCATGAACGACTTCGTCGTCTCCTGCGCGACATCGATCGAGTCGATGCGCTGCTCGTCGTCCGTCGTGCCCAGGGTGACGGAGGCCAGCGCCTGCGTCTGCCCACGGGTGAACAGCGCCGAGCCGTGCGTGCGCGGCAACCACCCCACTTCGCAGGTGATGGGCCGGACCGTGTCGAGATCGCGTCCATCGACGCGCTCGCCCGCCGTGAGCACGCGCTCGCGCATCGTGTGATACTCGATCCCTTCGATGACCTCCGCGATCTCGCGCGGCTTATCCGGGAACTCTTCCGCGAGCTGCTCAACGATC
>JBKPDZ010000105.1:0-24297 GCA_046728135.1 Gemmatimonadota bacterium
GCGATCAAGGTCTGCACGCTGAACGGGGCGACATACCTCGGCCGCGCTGATCGCATCGGGTCTCTTGCGGTGGGCAAGCAGGCCGACCTCGTGGTGATCGACGGCAACCCCGCGGCCACCATTGCCGATATCGCGCACGTCACCCTGGTGTTCAAGCAGGGCGTGGGGTACGACCCGACCAAGTTGATCGAGTCGGTGCGCGGGAAGGTGGGACTGTTCTAGGGCACGCGCGGGTTATTGACACTACGGGCGCGGTTGTGGTACAACTCGGCATCCGTCGGGGAGCGATTATGGCCGACAAGATGGGGACATTCCGCGTAGAGGTTCTCGTCGAGAATCCGGCCCGCCCGGGCGCGCGCCGCGCGGTGCAATCCGTGCTCGTCGATACCGGCGCGGAACTGTCGTGGATTCCGGCGAATGTGCTGGACGCACTCGGCATCGAACGCTATGCCATTTGGCGCTTCCGCCAGGCCGACGGCATGATTCTCGAACGCTGGACCGGTCCCGCCTTCCTCCACGTCGCCGGCAAACGCGCGACCGACGATGTCGTGTTCGGTGAGCCGGGCGATCTGACCTTGCTGGGTTCGCGCTCGCTGGAAGGACTGAATCTTCGCGTTGAGCCGCTCACCAAACAATTGGTCGACGCGGGACCCGTGCCAGCCGCCGTCACATGCTAGACGTGAACTCGAGCAAGACCGCTTCACAACGCGCAAACCTCGCTTCAATTAGTCCGTTCTTCATCGTGAAGGACCTGCAGGCCTCGATCTCCCACTACATCGAGCGCTTCGGTTTCAAGCTGGATTTCCAGGGCCCACCCGAAGACGTGTACTATGGCCACGTGAGCCGGGACGGGATCGGCATCATGCTCAAGGCTATCCTTCCCGACGTGCTTCCCTGCCCCAACCACACCCGGCACGAATGGGCTCGCTGGGATGCGTACATCTACACCCTGGACCCCGACTCGCTGTTCGACGAGTTCAAGCAGCGGGGTGCGTCGTTCGTGAAGGAGTTGTCGTTCATCGATGACGGCCTGTGGGGCTTCGAGGTCGCCGATGCCGACGGCTATGTCCTTGCCTTCTTTCGGCTGCGCAAGGAGTAGCGAGCTCACCCCTTCAGAATGCGGATCGCGAGGTGGGCCGCGTTCTTCGCGTTGTCGATGCCCACCGTCGCGACCGGGACGCCGGGCGGCACCTGTACCGTCGCAAGCAGCGCATCGAGCCCGTTGAGCGGCCCCACGGCGAACGGGACGCCGATGACCGGCAGGTCCGTCATCGAGGCGGCGAAACCGGGGAGTGCCGCTGAGAGGCCCGCGCCTGCGATGATGACCTTGAATCCCCGACTCCTGGCTCCCGACACCAGTTTCCCGGTTTGCTCGGGCTGACGATGGGCGGACGACGCGTGGAACTCGTACGAGAAGCCGGCCTTCGTGAGCACCTCGAACGCCGGTTCGATCCGTGGCTTGTCTGATTCCGAGCCGACAAGGATGAGGACGTCAGGCATTACCCTTCCCCCGTCCCTCGTCCCCCTTCCCCCGGGTCAAGCCGCATCCTCGAGAATCGTGTAGTCCTGCCTGCGTTTCTTGGGCATGTAGCCGGCATCCGCGATAAGCCGCTGCATCTCGCTCAGCGTCGTGCGGTGCGTCGTGTTCGCCGCCGAGACGACGTTCTCCTCCATCATGAGGGAGCCGAAGTCGTTGGCGCCGAACCGCAGCGCGACCTGCCCGATCTTCATCCCCATCGTCACCCACGACGCTTGGATGTTCGGCACGTCCTCCAGCACCACGCGGGCGATCGCCTGCGTCTTGAGGTAGGTCACTGCGTCGGTCTTCGGCAGGTGCGCGAGCTCGGAGTTCTCGGGCTGCAGCGGCCAGCAAATAAACGCCGTGAAGCCGCGCGTCTTACGCTGCACCTCGCGCACGCGGAACAGATGTTCGATGCGGTCCGCGCCGGACTCGCCGAGGCCGTACATCATCGTGACCGACGTCCGCAGGCCGAGGCCGTGCGCCACTTCCATCACCTCGAGCCAGCGATCCGCGCCGGCTTTCTTGCGCGCCACCTGATCGCGCACGCTCTGCACGAGGATTTCGCCGCCGCCTCCGGGAATCGAGTCCAGGCCCGCGGCCATAAGTTCCTTGATCACCTCGGCGATCGTCATGCCGAAGCGGCCGGCGAAGAAATCGACTTCCGACGGCGAGAATCCGTGGATGTGAATCGGGTGATGCCGCTTGATGTAGCGGAGCAGATCGAGGTACCACTCGAACGGGATGTACGGATTGTGCCCGCCCTGCATCAGGATCTGCACGCCACCGATCGCCTTCAGCTCGTCGATCTTGCGGCCGATTTCTTCGAACGATAGCAGGTAGCCTTCGGCGTGCTTGGGCCGCCGGTAGAACGCGCAGAATTTGCAGTCGGCGACGCAGACGTTCGTGTAGTTGATGTTCCGATCGATGATGTAGGTGACGACGTTTTCGGGATGCAGTTTCCAGCGGACGTCGTCGGCCAAGCGGCCCAGCTCGAGCAGTGAGGCTTTTTCGTACAGCTCGAGGTAGGAGCGGAACTCGGGGCTCGCGCGGTCGACCATCACGCGACCTGCATGAATTGCGGCACTTGGGCGCGGCGCAGGAAATCGCTCAGCGCCGCGCGATGCGTGTCGTCGAACGCGTAGTCGAGGCCGCTCAGGTACTCCCGGCACGTGGCGACCGGAAGCTGCGTCACCCGGGCGGTCTCGGCGGCGATTTCGTCGAGATGCGCGAGCCCCCAGGCGCGGGATGCCAAAAGGGCTTCATGGCCCCGCTGCATGGCAGCGGGGCTCACCGCCCTGCGACCCGCCCAGACCGCAAACACAAATGGCTTCCCCGTCCAGCGTTTCCATTCCTCGCCCAGATCGTAGCGCTGCGCATAGGTGCCGGCGGCGGCCAGTTTGAGCGCGGCATCGCCGATCACCAGCACCGCTTCGTGCGGCAGCGTCGCCAGCGCGGCGAGATCCTGCGCCTCGGCGCGGGCCTCCGCGAATTTCGGCTTGATATGCCAGAGGTCGCGGCACAGCAGCTCGAGCAGTGCCACGGATGTCCTGGACGAGGCTGAAAGTAAGACGGTCCGACCGTCCAACTGTCCGACCGGCCGACGGCTGAACAGAGCAACGCTGCGGACCGGCCCGTCACACGAGATCGCCAGATCGGAGAGGAGCACGAGCTCTTTCGCATGGCGTGCATACTCGATCGCGCTGATCACGCTCAGATCGAGCTCGCCGGCCACGAGCAAATCATTCAGCTCGGCGGGCGTTCCGGTGACGAGCTCACCGCCCGCCGGTAGCGCCACGACTCCGCGATCGATGGCGCCGTACACGGGCGCGCAGTTGATGTAGCCGATGCGGCCGATTCTCATGTCCACACGCTCAAGCGTGGGCCCGGTGATGCACTGCCTTTTAAGGGCAGTGCCTTATTGGGCGCACTCTTTAGAGTGTGGATCACTCAGCGCCATCCACAGCCGTGGCTACCGGCTCCTTGCGCCGAGCCGACGCCTTGCCACGATGCTCGATTTGGAATAGCGCGCCCTGCGGCGCCGGTCCCTGCGGCCGCACCGGCGCACGCACTGTCGGCTCGTAGCCCTCGAAGGTCCGGACCGTCTGATAGAGCGAGTCGCGCTCGACCGGCTCCTTCCCCGCCCCGCGGATCAGCGTCACGATCTCGTCGTACGACAGCCACATCGGCGTCGGCGCACCGGCTTCGTGATACACGCGCTCGAACACGACCGTGCCCTCGAGATCGTCGCAGCCGAAGGTCAAGGCAACCTGGGAAATAAACGGCGTCACCATGGGCCAGTGCGTCTTGACGTGCGGGATGTTGTCGAGCAGCAGCCGTCCCACGGCGATGTTCTTGAGATCGTCGAAGCCGGTCGTCGCGGTCCCGGTGCGGCCCAGGGTCTCGCCGAGCTCGTTGTGGTCCGGGTGGTAAGCGAGCGGGATGTAGGTGAGGAAGCCGCCGGTTTCGTCCTGCAGCGCGCGCAGCGCGAGCAGATGATCGACGCGGTCTTCCATCGTTTCGACGTGGCCGTACAGCATCGTGCAGTTCGACGGCATGCCCAGCTGGTGCGCCTCGCGGTGCACGGCGAGCCATTCGTCGCCGCTGAGCTTGCGATCGGCGATCGTGGCGCGCGCCGCGGGCGAAAACACCTCCGCGCCGCCGCCGGGCAGCGTGCTCACGCCCGCGTCCTTCATCGCCTGCAACACCTCGCGGGTCGTCATGCCTTCGATTCTCGCCAGGTGGGCGACCTCGACCGCGGTCAGCGCCTTGATCATCACCTGCGGGTGGCGCTGCTTGAGCCCGCGAAACATGTCGGTGTAGTACGCGAGCCGCAGCTTGGGATGGAGGCCGCCCACAATGTGAAACTCGCGGGTCGGATTGTCCCGTGCGGCGTCGGCCTCGGCGAACACGTCCTCGAGACTGCGCGTGTACGCGCCGTCTTCCTTCGGCATCCGCGCGAACGAGCAGAACACGCAGGTGTTGCGCAGGATGCAGACGTTCGTCGGATTGATGTGTTGATTCGCGGCGAAGTAGACGCGCGCACCGTTCTTGCGCGCGTTGGCGAAGTTCGCGAGGCGACCGATCGTCAGGAGGTCGTTGGATGCAAAAAGCGCGAGGCCATCCTCGCGCGTGAGCCGCTCGCCGCGATCGACCTTTTCTGCAATAGATCGCAGACTCATGTGACTTTCCGGACGGCGAGCGTCACGTTGTGCCCCCCGAAGCCGAAGGAGTTCGAGAGCGCCACATCGATGTCCCGCTGCACCGCCTTGTTCGGTGCCGAGTCGAGGTCGCAAGCGGGGTCGGCGTTGAACTGGTTGATCGTCGGCGGGATGAGGCCGTGTTTGAGCGCGAGCGCGCAGATCGCGAGCTCCAACGCTCCGGCGGCGCCCAGCAGGTGGCCGGTCATCGATTTCGTCGAGCCGAAAATCAGCTTGCGCGCGTGAGCGCCGAACACGGCCTTCACCGCGGCGGTTTCGGCCGCATCCCCGTGCGGCGTGGACGTGCCGTGGGCGTTGATGTAACCGACCTCTTCCGGACGGAGCCCGCCCGATTGCATCGCGAGCCGCATCGCTTCCTGCGCGCCGGAGCCGTCGGGCGCGGGCGCCGTGATGTGATGCGCGTCGGCGGTCGCGCCATAGCCGACGAGCTCCGCGAGGATCGTCGCGCCGCGCCCCCGGGCGCGCTCCCACTCTTCGAGGATCACGACCGCGGCGCCGTCCCCCATCACGAAGCCGTCGCGGTCCCGATCGAACGGGCGACTCGCGGTCTTCGGGTCGTCGTTGCGCTCCGACAGCGCCTTCATGTTCGCGAAGCTGGCGAGCGCGAGCGGCGTGATCGCCGCTTCCGAGCCGCCGGCGACCATGACGTCCGCCTGGTTCGTGCGAATCAGGTCGAAGGCGTCACCGACCGCGTGGCCCGATGACGCGCAGGCGGAGACGGTACAGTAACACGGTCCCTTGAAGCCGAACCGCATCGACACGATCGCGGCCGCGACGTTCGCCATGAACATCGGGACAAAGAACGGCGACACGCGCGCCGGCCCCTTCTCGATGAACGTCCGCATGTTCTCTTCGAACGTCGCGATGCCGCCCGTCCCGCTGCCGATGATGACGCCGATGCGCTTGTGGTCGAGCGGGCTCTTCTCGAGGCAGGCATCGCGGACCGCCTGCACGGCCGCGCCCATCGCGAACTGCGAGAACAGGTCGTAGCGGCGGGCTTCCTTCTTATCGATGTACTGCAGGGGATCGTAGCCCTTCACTTCGCAGGCGAAGTGGACGGGGAGCTGCGTGTGGTCGAACCGGGTGATCGGACCCGCCCCCGAGTGTCCGTCGACGAGGGCGGCCCAGGTGCTGGTGACGTCGTTTCCAACCGGCGTCACGAGCCCGAGACCCGTGATCGCCACCCGGCGGGTCACTATTTGCCTTTCCCCATCTTGTCATGGAGATACGTCATCGCCGCCCCGACGGTGCGGAGCTTCTCCGCCTCCTCGTCCGGGATGTCGATGTCGAATTCCTTTTCGAACGCCATGACTAGCTCGACGGTGTCGAGGCTGTCGGCGCCGAGATCCTCCATGAAGCTCGCGTCGTTGGTGAGCTTGTCGCGCTCCACGCCCAGCTCTTCGACGATGATGTCTTTGACCTTCTCTTCGAGCTGCTTCATGTCCATTGCCATGGGTAACCCTCAGCGAAGGTGAACCGGCTCACATCACCATCCCGCCGTCAACGACCAGGACCTGTCCCGTAATGTAGCTGGCCAAGTCGGAGGCGAGAAAGAGGACGGCGGCGGCGATGTTTGAGCCCTGTCCCAGCCGTCCCAAAGGAATGTTGTCCAGAAAGTACTGCCTGGCTTCGGCGGAAACGCCTTTCGTCAGCTCGGTCTCGATGTAGCCGGGGGCCACGGCATTCACCAGCACGTTGCGCGAAGCCAGCTCTTTCGCGACGGATTTGGTGAAACCGATGACGCCGGCCTTGGACGCGGAGTAGTTCGACTGGCCCTTGTTGCCGTTCAGCCCGACGACGCTCGTGATGTTGATGACGCGACCCCAGCGTCGCTTGATCATGCCGCGCGCCGCGTACTTCGTCATCAGAAACGTGCCCTTGAGGTTCGTATCGACGACCGAATCCCAATCGGCTTCCGTCATGAGAAACAACAGGGTGTCCTTCGTGAACCCGGCGTTGTTCACCAGCACGTCGATCTGTCCGAAATCCTTTTCGACCGCCTTGGCGAATGCCTCCACCTGTGCCGCGATGCCCACGTCACACGCGTAGCCACGCGTGCCTTCCCCGAATTCACTGGCGGCCTGCTCCGCCGCGGCGCGGTCGCGGGAACACAGCGCGACTTTCGCGCCGGCGTCGATGAAGGCGCGGCAGATGTCGTGCCCGATCCCGCGCGTGCCTCCCGTGACGAGGGCGACCTTCCCCGTCAAATCGAGCTGCATCCGATTCCCGCTCTGCACCGCGGGATCCACTTCCGCGCGTCGAGTCATGGTCACGCTGCTTCCATGAACTTGGTCACCTCATCAGCGGTCCCCAGGCTGACCACGTTCGCCTCGGGGACGATTCGCTTCAGGAGGCCCGCGAGGACGGAGCCCGGGCCGATTTCCACGTAGCGCGCCCCGTCACCGCCGATGCGCGCTGCGTGCTGCATGCATTCTACCCAGCGGACCGGCGCGGTGAGTTGATCGGCGAGGAGTCGCCGCGCGCGGCTCGCGTCTGTGACGGCCTCGGCGGTGGCATTGGCGACGACCGGAAACGCCGGGTCCGAGAATTCCGCCCGCTCGAGCGCCACCTGCAGGTGGTTTTTCGCGGGACCCATCAGCGGTGAATGAAACGCGCCGCTCACCTTGAGCGGGATGACGCGCTTGGCGCCGCGCTTCTTGCAGCCCTCACCGGCGCGCCTGACGGCATCGGGGTCGCCGGAGATCACCGTTTGGTCGGGGGCGTTGATGTTGGCGGCGACGGCGACGCTCGCCTGCTGCGACGCTTCCTCACAGGCCGCCTCCACGTCCTTCGTCATGAGGCCGATGACGGCCGCCATCGTGCCCGGCCGCTCCTCGCCCGCTTTCTGCATCAGCTCCCCGCGGCGCCGGACGAGCTTGGCTGCTTGCGGTGAGCTGAGGGCGCCTGCGGTGACATAGGCGGAATACTCGCCCAGGGAATGCCCGGCCGCGGCGACCACGCCGTCGACTTTGTCGCGCACCACGGCGAACACGGCGGCGCTGTGCGCGAGAATGGCAGGCTGCGCGTTCTGGGTCGCGGTCAGCTCTGCTTCCGGGCCCTCGAACGTGATGCGTGACAGCGGAACATCGAGCGCCGCGTCGATCGCATCGAACACGGCGCGCGCCGCCGGAAACCGTTCCGCCAGATCTTTTCCCATGCCGACTTTTTGGGCGCCCTGACCGGGGCAGAGCCAGATCGTGGGCGCAGCGTGCTGCGCTCCTACCACCGCACGACCATGCTGCCCCACGTGAAGCCGGCGCCGAACGCGCAGAACATCACCGTCATGCCCGGCTTCAGCCGCCCGCACGTGACGGCTTCGTCGAGTGCGATGGCGATCGAGGCGGCCGACGTGTTCCCGAAACGGTCCACGTTCACGTAGACCTTGTCCATCGGCACGCCGGCGTGCTTGGCGGTGGCTTCGATGATGCGGATGTTGGCTTGGTGCGGGATGAGCAGATCGATCGCACCGGCGTCGAGCCCGGCGCGCTCCAGCGCGTGATCGCAGGCGTCTGCCATCGACAGCACGGCGGCTTTGAAGACTTCGCGACCGGCCATCTTGATGTAGTAGCTGTGATCCTTGAGCAGCTCTTCGCTGGGCGGATGCGTCGCGCCGCCGCCAGGCCGGTAGAGGAGCTCCGCAAGCGTCCCGTCCGACTTCAAGTACGTCGACAGGATGCCTCGGCCGTTCGTGCTCTGGCGCACGATCGTCGCCCCGGCGCCGTCGCCGAACAGCACCGCCGTGGTGCGATCGCTCCAATCCATGATGCTCGTGAGTTTTTCGGCGGCGATCACGAGGACGTGCTTGGCCTGCTCCGCCGCGATGATCCCTTCGGCAGTCGTCAGCGCGTAGATGAAGCCCGAGCACGCGGCGCCGACGTCGAACGCCGCCGCATTCTTGGCACCGAGCGTTGCCTGGAGATCGCAGGCCTGCGACGGCAGCAGCCGGTCGGGAGACGCCGTCGCGTAGATGATCGCGTCGATATCGAGCGGGGTTAACCCGGTTTCCTCGAGGACCTGCAGCGCCGCGGCCTTCCCCATACAGGCATTCGTTTCGTCTTTGCTCGACACGCGGCGCTCGCGAATGCCGGTGCGCTCGCGGATCCACTGGTCCGATGTGTCGAGGAATTTCGAGAATTCGTCGTTCGTCATCACGCGCGGCGGCGCGTAGCTGCCCGTTCCCCACAACTCGGCGAAGGGCCGCTTCATGCCGGGATCTTCCCGTCGGCGAATTCGGCCGCGATGTCCTCGGACAGATGGCTGCGCACCGATTGGACCGCGACGCGAATCGCGTTCTTGATCGCCTTGGCAGGCGAGGCACCGTGGCAGATGATCACGACCCCCTGGACGCCGAGGAGCGGCGCGCCGCCGTACGTCGCGTAGTCGAGCACCTTGAGGACGTTGGCCATCTCGGGCCGCTGCAGGACATCGGGGGCTTCGCGCTTGATCAATGAAACGAACACGCGCCCGGCCGACTCGTAGAACTTAAGCACGACGTTCCCGACGAATCCGTCACACGCAACGACGTCGAGCCGCTGGCCCCGTGCCTCGCCGACGGGAATCTCGCGGCCTTCGATGTTGCCGATGTAATTGATTCCGGCGGTTTGCTTGAGGAGCTGGTGGGCTTCTTTGACGACCGCGTTTCCCTTCTCGTCTTCCTCACCAATGTTCAGCAGACCGACCGTGGGATTGGGCCGGTCGAGCACGTCGCGCGCGTAGACCGAGCCGAGATGCGCAAACCCGACGAGCTCGCGGGCATCGCAGTCGATATTCGCGCCTGAGTCGACCACGAGGACCGGCTGATTGGCCGAGGGGAACAAGGCGCCAATGGCCGCCCGCTGGACGCCGGGGTGCAGTCGCAGGAGCAGCGTGGCGGCCGCCATCACGGCGCCGGTGTTACCGGCGGAGATGAACGCGTCCGACTTGCTTTTTTTCTGGAGGTCGAGGCCAACCGCGATGGAGGACCGCGGTTTCCCGCGGATCGCGGCGAGTGGTTTGTCCCCCATGCCGACGACGTCCGGGGCGTCCACGATCTCGACGCGGGACCGGTCAATCGCCCCCACCCGGGCCAGGGCCCCGTCGATGTCGGCCTTGCGGCCGACGAGCTGCAGATGGAAATCAGGCGGGAGCTCTTCGAGCGCCTGCGCCGCGCCCTCCACCTCGACTTGGGGGGCCTTATCACTTCCCATCGCGTCCAACGCGATGCGGATCATCAGTCCTCGACGGTCACTCGCTGTTCGCCATTGTAATACCCGCATGTGGGGCAGACGCGGTGCGGCTGTTTCAGGTCCCCGCAGCGCGGGCACGGCTGCAGCGTGGGGCGCACCGCCTTGTAGTGCGTGCGGCGCGCGCGCTTCTTGCGCTTGGAGGTTCTGCGCTTGGGTACGGCCATGACGATCGTCCTTAGGTTAAGAGCGGAGCTTGTCTTTGAGCGCCTGCAACGGCCGCCAGCGGGCCTCGGTCACGGGCGAACAACCACAGGGACCAGCGTTTAGATCCTTCCCGCATTGCGGACAGAGTCCTTTGCAGTCATCCCGGCACACCACATACCGCGGCGCTGCCAACACCAGCTCCTCGCGCACGGCCGGCGTGACATCGATTTCCGTCGCTTCCGGGGCCAGCGGATAGGAGTCGGGATCATCGAGGGCCTCGGGGTCCTGCGCAAACACCGCCCCGATTTCGAGCTGCAACGGCGTCGCCACCGGCGTAAGGCACCGCCGGCATTCGCCCATTGCTAGCGTGCGCGCGGTCCCCTGCCAGTAGAACCGGCCTTCCCCGATGGACTGCAACCGCCCGGCCACCACGACCGGCTGCTGCAGGGCGATGTCCGTGCCCTCCAACGCCGGGTCGTCCTGCTTGAGCTCGCCCGGGGTTTCCACGGCTCTGCCCTGGGTCAACTCCCGCAAATCGACTCGCAACATGGTGAGCGAAGCTAAATCCTTGTGGGACTTGCGTCAACGGCACTTACGCTCGACGCGACGGGAAAAAAAAAGCCACCTCCCGTGCGGCGTTTTCCGGCGAGTCCGAAGCATGAATCGCATTGCGCTCTTTGGACTGCGCGTACAGGCGTCGAATCGTGCCCGGCTCGGCCTGCGCGGGGTCGGTCGCCCCGATGACCTTCCGCAGATGCGTGACCGCCTCGTCGCGTTCGAGCACCAAGGCCAGCGCCGGTCCTGACGTCATGAACGAGACGAGCGGCCGGAAGAACGGACGCTCCCGATGGACCTCGTAGAACGCTTCCGCCCGCTCCTGCGTGAGGCGCACCATCTGCGCCTCACGAATGTGAAAGCCCTCGGCTTCGAGATGGGCGACGATCTTGCCCGTATGCCTGGCCGCGACGGCGTCGGGTTTGATGATGGCTAGGGTGAGCATGGGTTCACAACCGCTCCGTGAGGAGAGGTACCACGTCTGCGGGCCGTTTCATCACGCTGATCCCGGCTTTCGCGAATGCGGCCATCTTGTCAGCCGCCGTCCCCGAGGATCCGGAAATGATCGCCCCGGCGTGCCCCATGCGGCGGCCCGGCGGGGCGGTCTGGCCCGCGATGAAACCAACAACGGGCTTTTTCATGTGCTCCTGCACGAACGCGGCGGCGAGCTGCTCGTCCGTGCCGCCGATCTCGCCGATCATGACGACCGCGACGGTCTCCGGGTCGTCCTCGAAGGCGGACAGGCAGTGAATGAAATTGGTCCCGATGAGCGGATCTCCGCCGATCCCGACGCAGGTCGACTGGCCGAATCCATGCGTCGAGAGCTGATGGATGATTTCGTACGTCAACGTGCCGCTGCGCGACACGACGCCGATCTTGCCGGGCTTGCAGATGTTTCCTGGAATGATGCCGACCTTGCTCTTGCCCGGCGAGATGAGTCCCGGGCAGTTCGGCCCGATGAGTCGCGCGGCCCGCTCATGCACGTACGGCAAGGCCCGCGTCATGTCGAGCACCGGGATGCCTTCGGTGATGCAGACGATCAGCTCGATACCCGAATCGGCTGCCTCGAAGATTGCGGACGCGGCGACGGCTGCCGGGACGTAGATGACGGCGGTGTTCGCCTGCGTTTCATGGACTGCCTCGGCGACCGTGTTGAAGACCGGCACGGCGTCCTCGAACCGCTGCCCGCCTTTTCCGGGCGTCACTCCGGCGACAACCTTCGTGCCGTAGGCCATCATCTGGTTGGCATGGAAGGAGCCGTCGCGGCCGGTGATCCCCTGCACCAGCAGGCGGGTCGATTGATCGACGAAGATGCTCACGCGGCCTTCCCTGTCACCTTCGCCACAGCCTGCTTCACCGCGTCATCCATGTCGGTGAGCGCCGAGAATCCGGCCTGCTTCAGGATCTCAACCGCGATCGCTTCGTTCGTGCCGATGAGCCGAATAACCATCGGTACTTTGACCGCGAACTCCTTCGTTGCTTGCACGATGCCGTTGGCAACGTCGTCGGCGCGAGTGATCCCGGCGAACACATTGAAGAGGATCGCCTTCACGTTAGGATCCGACGTGATGATGCGGAGCGCCGCTACGACTTTCTGCGGATTGGAGCTGCCGCCGATGTCCAGGAAGTTCGCCGGCTCGCCGCCGTAGTATTTGACGAGATCCATCGTTGCCATCGCGAGGCCGGCGCCGTTCACGCAGCAGCCGACGTTGCCCTCGAGCTTGATGAACGTGAGCCCCGCGTTGCGCGCCGCCACTTCCTCCGGCGCCTCGGCGGACACGTCGCGCCGCGCCGCGATATCGGGACGGCGCTCGAGCTCGTTGTCGTCGATTGCGATCTTGGCGTCGAGCGCTTGCACGGTGCCGTCGGGCGTCGTCACGAGCGGGTTGATCTCGGCGAGCGATGCGCCGACGGCGTACACGACGCTGTAAAGCTTCTGCATGATGTCAGCCGCTGCCCGCGCCTGTTTCACGTCGCGGTAGAGCTTGAACGCGAGGGACAGCGCCTGATGAGGCAGCAGCCCGTAACGCGGGTCGATCGCCAGCCGGTAGATCTTCTCGGGCGTCTTGGCTGCCACCTCTTCGATATCGACGCCCCCCGCGGGGCTCACCATCAACACCGGTCGCTGCGACGCCCGATCCACGATGATGCCGACGTAGCTCTCGGAGACGATGTCCGCGGCCGGTGCGATCAGCACCTTCTGCACTGTGAGCCCCTTGATCGTCATGCCGAGGATGGCGGACGCCGCCGCCTTGGCGGCGTCGGCGCCGTCCGCCAGCTTCACGCCGCCCGCTTTGCCGCGGCCGCCCGCATGCACTTGTGCCTTCACCACGACCTTGCCGCCGAGATGCTCCGCGATCGCCCGCGCCTCCGCGGGCGTCGTGGCGACCTCACCGGGGGGCACGGGGATACCGTGCCGGCGCAGGATGTCCCGCGCCTGGTACTCGTGCAGATTCACGCGTGCTCCTTCGTGATCGTCGTTCCCGCTTCACCCCGTAGCGCCGCCAGCCCCTCCGCGAGCTCGGCGATGACCGCTCGGTCGCCTCCCGTGCGTACGAACTCCGCGGCGGCTTCGACCTTGGGTCGCATACTGCCCGTCCCCAGCTCCTTGCCGGCCAGCAGGTGCTCGGCCTGAGCCAGGGTCAGGCGCCGGATCGCCTCCTGCACCGGCGTGCCGAAGGCGTGATACACCGCCTTCACATTCGTCAAGATCAACAGCACCTGCGCCCCGATCTCGCGACCGAGGATCGCGGCGACGCGGTCCTTGTCGGCGACCGCGTCGATCCCTTCGAGCCCGAGCTTCGGATCGTTGTAGACCGGCGGACCGCCGCCGCCGCCCGCGATCACGATGTGCCCCGCGCGCGCAAGGTCGCGCACCATGTCGCGCTCCACGATCCCGGCCGGTTTGGGGCTCGGCGCGAGGCGGCGGCCGTCGCGGACCGGAATGCCGCGCGCGACGAGCCGTGACTGTCGCACAGCATCGAGTGTATGCCCGACCGGTTTGGACGGTGTGCGCAGGTCCGGATCATCGGCACGACAGAGCGTCTGGGTGATCAAGGTGACGACTGAACGCTTGACGCCCGCGCGCGCCAGTGCGTTTTGCAGCGACTGCTGGATCATGTAACCCATCCACCCGGCGGTTCCCGCGACCAGCACGCCGAGCGGCAACGGCTCGACCTGATCGGCCGCGATTTCGTTGCGTGCCAGCTCGTCGCCCACCTGTGGCCCGTTGCCGTGGACGAGCACGATGTGCCATCCGGCTGCGGCAAGATCGACAATGGGCACGAGGCTCGCGCGCGTGTGCCGAAACTGGTTGCTGATCGTGGGCCGTTCACCGGGGGGGGCGACGGCATTTCCTCCGAGGGCGATCACGATCGTGCCAGGTGCCGTCACGGCGGCGCAACCTAGCGGGGGCGGTGCGGCCGAGCAAGCTCACCTATGAGCTGGCGCCACAGGTTGCCGAACTTCTCGAGGTCGCCCGCCGCCAGCGCGGAGTCCGCCTGGATCGCCAGGCGGCGCGCGCGCTCGAACCGGGCCGCAAGCGTCGTGTCGATCACGATCTCCTCCCCACCCAGGAGTGCGGCGCGGGCCGTGCGCCCCTGCCCGCTGCGTCCGTTGAGCGTGACATAGACTCTCGCGATGCGAGGCGGCGGCGGCGGTGGCTGAGAGCCGACGGGTTCGAACATCTGCGCCTGGACGGTAATGAGAGAGTTCCCGCCTCCGCCCCCTCCGCCCCCTCGGGCCGTGGGCCAGATGCGGAGTTGACCAGGCCGGAGCTCCGATGAGCCAAGGAGCTCGCCGGGCAGGCGGTCGGGATCCGTCGCTGCGGGTCGCCACAGGTGGAGTTCTGGCCCCCGTGGCGTGATGGTTCCAGCCAACAGACCGACGAACTGTTTCGGCGTGAGCTCCCCGGACTCGAACGCCACGGCAGTCCAGAGTGGGCCCCCCCCTCCCCCTCCCCCTCCAGGCGCGCTCAGTTGGAATGGCTGGCGGGGTCGCATGATCCACGTCGCGTGACTCGAGGAATCGCCGCTCAGCCGCAGGAGCTGCGCTGCCGCGATCTTGAAGGCGTCGAGTGGATAGGCGATCTGCGCCCGCAGATCCGGCGGCAGTCGGTCCGCCGCTTCGATCAGTGGCGCAAAGCGACGCGCCCACGCGGCGGTCAGCGAATCGTAGCCGGGCGCGAGCCAAACATGCGTCTCGCCGGTCCCGGCATGTACGGCGCCGATGAGGCCGGCGCGGAGAAATCGGACGTCGTTATCGCCCCAGGGGAGTGGACGAACGAGCGGAAAATTCTCTTGGGAGACGTAACCCCAACTCACCCACCACAACGACGCGGCTGTCCCCCGCTCTTTCCCCCCACTGCGCAGCGCAGGGGCCGGGGGACCAAAGCGCGCGAACGGGGCCAGGTGCTCGAGCCGCTCCGCCACGTCGCGCCGCCACACCAGGGCGCGTCCGCTCGATTCGCCACGGATCAAGCCCCACGCTTGAATTGTCCAAGCGATGGCAAAGCGTCGCCACGTGCCGACAAGCCGAACGCCGAGGGGATCGCCCGGCAGCACCAGGGGCGTGTCCAGACCCGGACCGAACAGCAGCGCGGCATTCGCCGGCGGCAAGGAGATGACGCTGAGCCCGCTATCGGTTTCGAGCGCGAGACGGACCGGTCCCGACGCGTTTGCCGGTGCGATCATCCACGCGACGCGTCCGGCCGCGCCGGACGCCAGCGGTCGCAACGCAACCGCCGTTGTCGGCGCACCGACCGCAGCTGCCACGTGCGGTGGATCCCACAGCGGCACGGCTCGCACCGCGTCTTCACCCGCGGGGAAGGCAGGAGGCGGCGCGTGGTCGACATCCGTGAGCCCGAACGCGAGCCGCTCCAGCGCCGCCCGGCGGCGGACCCACTCGACGCTCTCCGGTCCTGCGTCGGTCGCCGCCCGGACCACGCCGGGGATGACGAAATAGCCGGCGGTGAGCGAGAGGAGGAGCGCCGCCCAGCCGGCGAGGATCAAGGTGGGCCGTTCACGCCATGCCCAGATGAGCGAGATCACGGCCGTCAGGATGGCCACCGCGGCGACGACGGCGGCGCCGGGGATGCGCACCGAGAGCGCAGCCTGATCGACGGTGCCGTGGAGTCCCGCCACGATCTCCGCCGGATCGAGGGCCGCTCCCCAGGCGATGACCAGCGCGAGCCAGGCCAGCAATACGCCCAGGTGGCGCCGCGCGTAGTCGCTGGCGCGGATGCGACCGTGCCGGAAGCGCAGCGAGCCGATCACGCCATAGAGGAGCGCCACAATCCCCAGCGCGGCGGTGACGAAGAGCAACGTACGATTCTGCAGCGTGGCGAGCCACGGCAGGACGCTCAAGTAGTAGCCGGCGTCGCGCCCCAGATTCGTCGCGTCGCTGACGCCGAAATGCGGCGGCGCCGCAGCGAGGGTGGCCTGACGCCACCAGTCGCCCGTGCCGAGCGACACCAGCACACCGAGGACGACGCCGAGCGCGATGGTGAAGCCGAGCAGTGTGCGGCGCGGCACCGCTTCGACGATCTCGAGGTCGCCCAGTCGACGGGGCATCTGCACCGAGCCGATGGCTCGGTAGACGATGAGGAGGTTGCCGGTGATCCAGGCGATCGCGATGAGCAGGACCAAGGTGGAGAGCAGCCGGGCGAGCGTGCGCGCGGCGATCAGTGTGTCGCCGCCTGCGAAGGTGCGGTCCCACGCGCGCTCCGTCGTTTCAACCGCCAGCCAGCGGCCGCCGACGAGCGCCACTACCAGAAGTCCGGCGCCGATGAGGTACAGCCGGCGCCGGGTCTGCCGGGTCACGCCGTGACGCCGCGCGCCGCCAGCCAGTTCTCGACTTCGGCGCGATAGGCGTCGCGGGCTTGCGGGCTCGTCGCCTCGAACCGCATCACCAGCACCGGTTGCGTATTCGAGGCCCGCAGCAATCCCCACCCCTCCGGGAACGTGATGCGCACGCCATCGAGCGTCGACACGGGATACGTCTCGGCGAACTCCTCGGCCGCCTGCTGGACGACCTCGAACTTCTGCTCGTCCGGGCAATCGACGCGCATCTCGGGCGTGGCGTAGGTCTTGGGCAAGTCGGCGAGCAGGCGTGACAGCGGCCCGCCCTCGCGTGCCACGTACGCGAGCAGCCGTGCGGCGGCGAACAGTGCATCGTCGAACCCGTACCAGTCACCGCCGAAGAACATGTGGCCGCTCATTTCCCCGGCCAGCGGCGCGCCGATCTCTTTCATCTTCTGCTTGATGAACGAATGCCCGGTCTTCCACATGACCGGCTCGAGGCCGGCCCGCTTGAGCATCTGCGGCAAAATCTCCGAGCACTTTACGTCGAAGATCACTGGCTTGCCCTTGCCCAGGCGCCGCACCAGGTCGCGGCCGAACAGCACCAGCAGCTGATCGCCCAGGACGGGCTCGCCCGTTTCGTCAACGGCACCGATGCGGTCGCCGTCGCCGTCGAACGCGATGCCCAACTCTGCCTTTTCCTTCTTCACCGCGACTTGGAGGTCGTGGAGATTCTCGAGAACGGTGGGGTCCGGGTGGTGGTGCGGGAACGTTCCATCCGACTCGTCGAACAGCGCGACGACGTCGACGCCGAGCTGCTTGAGCGTCTCGACGGCGACCAGGCTCGTCACGCCGTTGCCGCAGTCCACGACGACCCTGAAGCGCCGCGCGAGCGGCGCGTTCCGCTTCACGATCGCGTCCTTGTAGGCCGTGAGCAGCCCACCATGCGTGGTGATCGTGCCGCCGGGTTTCGTCGTGAGCTTGCCGTCGTCGATCAGGCGGTGCAGGACCTGAATGTCGTCACCGAAGACTGCGTCGTGCGCGAGCACCATTTTGAAGCCGTTGAACTCGGGCGGGTTATGGGAGCCGGTGACCTGAATGCCGCCGTCCACCGGCAGCGTTTTGGTGGCGAAATAGAGCGCGGGTGTGGGCAGCTCGCCGACATCGAGGGCGCTGCCGCCGGCGGCGGCGATCCCGTCGGCGATGCCCTGCGCGAGCCTTGCTCCGGACGGGCGATTGTCGCGCCCCACCGCGACGCGCGGCGGTTTGGCCAACCGCTGCGTCGCAAACGTCGTGTAGGCCTGTCCCACGGCGCGCGCGGCCGCGGGCGTGAGCTCCGTATCGACAAGGCCGCGGATGTCGTACTGTCGGAAAATAGTGGCGGGAAGTCTCATGTTATTTCACGGCAGTCGGCGTCCCGACGGCGTGGACGCTCTCGCCGGCCCCGCGGGCGAGATCGAATAACCGATTGGGCCACACCCCGAACACCAGCAAGCCGACGACCGCGACGGCGACGGCGGTACGTGCCCACCGGTCGAGGCAAACATTCGCGTGTGCCCCCTCGATCGGCTCCGGTTTCATGTACATCGCCATGATGACGGGAAGATAGTACCCCGCCGAGACGACGCTGGTCAGTACCAGAATCGCCGCGAGGACATTCTGACCGGCACTGGTTGCTGCGATCAGGATGTACCACTTGCCGATGAAGCCCGCGGTCCCTGGGAATCCCAGCAGCGACAGCATACAGATCGCGAGGGCGAACGCGAGCCAGGGACGCCGCGCCGCCAGACCGGAGAGATCGTCGATCGTCACTTCGCTCTCGCCGGCTCGTCCCTTGGCGGAGAGCACCGCGAACGCCCCGACCGACATCAGCGTGTACGCGACGACATAGACGAGAAAGGCGCTCGTGCCGGCCACGCCCCCCGCGGTCACCGCGACCAGCAGATAGCCCGCATGGGCCACAGACGAGTAGGCCAGCAGGCGCTTGAGCGAGCGCTGGCCCAACGCGAACAGGTTGCCCCCGATCATCGTGACGACCGCGAGCCACCAGAGGATATCGTGCCACACCGGGACCGCGGCGAACGCCTGGTACATCACGCGAAACAACGCGGCAAATGCCGCGGCCTTGACGCCGGTCGCCATGAACGCCGTCACCGGAGTGGGCGCGCCGTCGTACACGTCCGGCGCCCACATGTGAAACGGCACGGCCGCGATCTTGAATCCGAATCCGACGATCAACATCGCGAGCCCCGCCAGCAGCATGGCGCTCGGCTTTAACGTGGTGCTGACCTGCGCGCCGATCAGCACGAGGTTCGTCGTGCCCGTGGCGCCATAGACGAGCGCGATGCCGTACAGCAAAAATCCGGACGCGAACGCACCCAGCAGGAAATACTTGAGGGCGGCCTCGGCGGAGCGCGCGCGCCGCCGGTCGAAGCCGGCGAGCACATACACGGCGACCGACATCAGCTCGAGGCCGAGGAAGATCACCATCAAGTCGGCGCCCGCCGCCATCACCAACATCCCGATGGTGCCGAAGAGCAGGAGGACATAGTACTCCGGCGCCAACAGTTGCTCGCGCTCGAGATAGGTGAAGGAGATCAGCACCGTTAGCGCCGCGGCGCCCACGAACACCCAGTCGACCACCCAGCGGAAGTCGTCCGCCGCGATCATCGACACGACATTCCCTCCGTGGACCGCGCGATTCCACCACAGCCACCAGATGGCGATGGCCGTCGTCGCGAGCGCAATCAAGGTCAGCACGCCCGCGATCCGCAGATCGCGGACGCGCTGATGCCGCCACGCGACGAACAGCAACAACAGCAGCGCCCAGCCCGTCAACACCAGCTCGGGCAGTAACGACAGCAGGAGATCGCGCGAGACCGTGGGATCCTGGCTCACGGTTGCGCGCCGCCGGGCGCAGGTGGTGCTTGGGTAGTCGTGGTCGCGGGCTTGACCTGCTCGATCAGCGCGCGCGCCGAGGGCTCCATGCGCTGCAGAATCGGTTTCGGGTAGATCCCGATCCACAGGATGCACACGATCAGCGGCACGAGCACCGCGATCTCCCGCGGCGTCAAGTCCGTGAGCTTTTCATTCTCGGGCTGCGCCAGCGGGTTGTAGATCACGCGTTGCAGCGCCGTCAGCAAGTAGGCCGCGGCGACGATCACGCCGGTCGTTGCAATCGCCGTGGCAATCGGATACGTCCGGAAGGAGCCGATCAGGACCAGGAATTCACCGACGAATCCGTTGGTGCCCGGGAGCGCGATGGAAGACAACGAGACGATCGTCAGGATTGCGGCAAACAGTGGGACGACGCGCGCGATGCCGCCGTATGCCTCGATCAACCGGCTGTGGCGCCGTTCGTAGATCATCCCGACCAGGAAGAACAGCGCGCCCGTCGAGATCCCGTGATTGATCATCACGAGCAGCGCTCCCTGCACGCTCTGTAATGTCAGTGCCCAGATGCCGAGCATCACGAACCCGAGGTGCGCGACCGACGAGTAGGCGATCAGCTTCTTGAAGTCGGGCTGCACCATCGCCACCAGGCCACCGTAAATGATGCCGATCAGCGAGAGGATCACGATGATCAGCTGCACCGAGTCGCTGAGCGCGACCGCGGGGAAGAACGGCAGCGCGAAACGCAGGAAGCCGTACGTTCCCATCTTGAGCAGAATGCCTGCCAGTATCACCGAGCCCGCCGTAGGCGCCTCGACGTGCGCATCGGGCAACCAGGTGTGGAGCGGGAAGAGCGGCACCTTGATCGCGAACGCGAGGAAGAAGGCACCAAACAGCCACCACGCGGTGGGTCCGAGATCCTTCGCGTTGCTCAGGACGTGCGCGTACGCGAACGAGTACGTGCCCGTGGCGCGCCCCGCGTGCAGATACAGCACGAGAATCGCCACCAGCATGAGCAAGGAGCCGAAGAACGTATAGATGAAGAACTTGATCGCGGCGTAGAGCCGGTTGTCCCCGCCCCAGACCCCGATGATGAAGTACATCGGAATCAGCATCACTTCCCACATGACATAGAAGAGGAAGAGATCGAGCGAGACGAAGACGCCGATCATGCCTGTCGTGAGCACGAGCAGCAGTGCGTAAAAGCCACCCTCGCGCTTGGTGATGTAGCTCCAGCTGCCGAGAATCGAGAGCGGCATGAGGAACGTGGTGAGCAGCACGAGGAACAGCGAAATCCCGTCCACACCGACCGCGTAGTGAATGCCCCAGGCGGCGATCCAGGCCCGATCGGCGGTGAACTGCATGCCGCCATCCGGCACAAATGTCCACCACAGCGGCACCGAAATCGCGAATTCGATCAGGCTCGCGGCGAGTGCGACGTATTTGGCGAGCCGGCCTGGCAGGAGAATGACGACGAGGCCGGCGAGGAGCGGCCACGCAAGCAGGGCGGTGAGCACCCAGCGCGCGTACATCAGCTCATCGCCCGCCAGAGGAGCAGCAGCACGCCCACGACGAACACCGCCACGTACGTCCCCACCTGCCCCGTCTGCAGCCAGCGGTTCGCCCAGCCGAGGGCGCGCGCGCCACGCGCGGCGCCGTTGACCGCGGCGCCGTCGATGACGCGCTGGTCAATGAACTTCCAGAGCACCTCGCGTGAGAACCACACGAGCGGCCGGACGATCAGTGCATCGTAGATCTCGTTGACGTACCAGGCCTTGTTCAGCACTCGAGCGAATCCATGCTCCTCGGGAGCGCTGCGTGCCGGCACGAGGCTCTCCGGTTTGAGCAGCCGCCAGGCACCGACGACACCGATGACGGCAATCGCGACAGCAATCCCGACGAGCAGCCACTCTGTGCTTGTCGATATGTGCACTGTCGGCACGAGCGCCGCGCTCGCCTGTGTGACAGACTCGAGCCAGTGCTCCAGCCGCGCGCCGCCTTGGTACAGGTCCGGGATGTTTAGGAGACCGCCGGTCACGGAGAGCAACGCGAGCACGAGCAGCGGGGCCGTTAGGATCCAGGGTGCCTCGTGCAGGTGCGGCTGCTCCTTGTCCCCCGTCCGGTTCGGGCCATGGAAGGTGTACAGCATCAGGCGCGTCATGTAGAACGCCGTCAGCAGGGCGGCCAGCAGGCCGAATCCCCAGAATACGAGCCAGGGCCGGTCCACCGCGCTCCGCGCGTACGCCGCGGTCAGGATTTCATCCTTGGAGAAAAAGCCCGCGAACGGGGGAATGCCTGCGATCGCCAGCGTTGCAATCCACATGACCGTTGCCGTCCACGGCATATAGCGCGCGAGACCACCCATGTTGCGCATGTCCTGGGCGTCTTCGTGCGCGTGCGTGTGATGATAGGCGCGATGCATCGCGAAGATGACGCTGCCCGAGCCGAGGAAGAGCAACGCCTTGAAGAAAGCGTGCGTCACGAGGTGGAAGATGCCGGCGCTGATCGCGCCCGTGCCCACACCGACGAACATGTATCCGAGCTGTGAGACCGTGGAGTACGCGAGCACACGCTTGATGTCCCACTGCTTGAGGGCGATCGTCGCGGCGAACAACGCCGTCAATGCGCCCACGCCCGCCACCACGGCGCTCGAGACCGGCGCCATCGCGAACAAGAGATTACAGCGCGCGACGAGATACACGCCGGCCGTCACCATCGTCGCCGCGTGGATGAGCGCGGAAACCGGCGTGGGACCGGCCATGGCATCCGGCAACCAGGTGTACAGCGGGATCTGTGCCGATTTTCCCGTGCACCCGAGGAACAAGAAGAGCGTAATGGCGGTGATCGTCGTGCCGCCCGCGGCGAGCGCGGTCGGCGCGTGTGCGAACACGGTGTCGAAATCGAGCGAGCCGGTGGCCCAAAAGATCATGAACATCGCGACCATGAAGCCGAAGTCGCCGATCCGGTTCATGATGAACGCCTTGCGGCCTGCGTTCGCGTTCACCTCCTCGTTGAACCAGAACCCGATCAGGAGGTAGCTGCACAGGCCGACGCCTTCCCAGCCGACGAACATCACGGGGAAGCTCGCGCCCAGCACCAGGAGCAGCATGAAGAAGACGAACAGGTTCAAGTACGCGAAGTAGCGCGCGTAGCCCGGGTCCTCCTTCATGTAGCCGATGCTGAAGAGATGGATCAGAGAGCCGACGCCGGTGACGACCAGCAGCATGACGAGGGACAGCTGGTCCACCTGGAACGCGAAGTCCACCTGCAGCGTGCCCACCGGAATCCACGACCAGTACCGAAAGACGAGCGGTGCCTCGGGAGCGGTGGGCAGTCCGATGAACGTGGCGAACACCGCAATCGCGACGCCGAACGCGGCGAGCAGGACGCCGGCGCCGATGATCGACACCAACGTTTTCGCGGACGGCCGGAGCAACGCCAGCGCGCCGTTCAGCACGAAGCCGAGTAGCGCGAGCGCAGGCGCGAGCCAGATCAGGTCGACCGTCGTTCCGGTCATCCGTCCTTGAGGAGATTCATGTTCTGCAAGCTGACTGACTGCTTGTGACGGTAGACGGCCAGAATGATCGCGAGCCCGACCGCCGCTTCAGCGGCGGCGACCGCCATCACGAAGAAGACGAAGACCTGGCCGCCCATGCCCAGACTTTGCGCGAGGGCGACGAAGGTGAGGTTCACGGCGTTGAGCATGAGCTCGACGCACATGAAGATTACGATCGCGTTGCGGCGCAGCAGCACGCCGGCGACGCCGAGCGTGAACAGGACCGCGGAGATGGCGAGCGCGGGGCTGAGGAGCATTTAGAGCTTCCGCTTCGCGAGGACGACGGCGCCCACGATGGCGGCGAGCAACAACACGCTCGCGATCTCGAAGGGAATGAGATACGCGCTGAACAACGGATTCGCGACCGCGGCGACCATGCCCTGCTGTTGTTGCAACGCCGCCACCGTGCCCGCCGGAAGCTGGATGGACGACGGGAGCTGCGCCTGGCTGAGGACGCGCAGTTGCAGCAGCAGCGCACCCGCCAGCACGACCGTCGCCAGCAGGCCGGCCGGGCCTTTGATGTCCGTCGGTCCCGGACGGCCCAGGTTGAGCAGCATGATGACGAACAGGAACAGCACCATGATCGCGCCGGCATAGACCAGGACCTGCAACACCGCGATGAACTGCGCGTCGAGCAGGACGAACAGCGCGGCCAGCGCGAACAGCGTCACCACCAGCCACAAGGCGCACGCGATGGGGTTCTTGCGGGTGATGCACAAGAGCGCACTGCCCATGGCAATCACCCCAAAAATCCAGAAGAACGTGAGCGTCAAGGGGCGGCCTATTCCCCCTTCGGGTCCGACGGATCCCACAGCGTCGAAACGGGGTGCGTCTGCGCGGTGAGGCGCTCGAGATCGTAGACGAACCGGTCGCGCGAGTACTCGGAGTTCTCGTAGTGCACGCCGACGTGAATCGCTTCTTCCGGGCACACTTCCTGGCAATACCCGCAGAAGATGCAGCGGAACTCGTCGATCTCGTAAATCAGCGGATAGCGATGCCCCTCTTCGTCTTCCCCCGGCACCAGCTTGATGCAGTTCGCGGGGCAGATCTGTGGGCACAGGCCGCAGGCGACGCACTTGGCACGTCCCTGCTCGTCCGTGAGCATGCGATGGGTGCCGCGCCAGCGTGAGGCGAGCGTCCAGTCCTTGGAGGATTTTTCCTCGGGGTACTGCATCGTGACCTTGGGGCGCAGCAGGTGGCTGAACGTCAGCGCCATGCCCTTGAGCGTCGCCCGCAGATAGGACGTCTGCTTGGTCGGCCGCTTCATGACCTTCACGCCGATGGCCATTACGCGGCCTCCTGCGACACGGAACCGGAGACGATGCGGCCGCGGTCGAGCCACCAGACCAGCACGATCAGGAGCACGAGATTGATCCCACCCAGGCCC
>JBKPDZ010000106.1:0-12870 GCA_046728135.1 Gemmatimonadota bacterium
GGCCACGACCATGATCGCGAGGACGAGGAGCATACCGAGCTGGGTGAGTCGCAGCCGCAGCTGCGGTGAGAGTGGCCGGCGGCGAACGCCCTCGGCGATGAGGAACATCGCGTGCCCGCCGTCGAGCACAGGAATCGGGAGCAGGTTCAGCACGGCAAGACTGATTGAGAAGAACGCGAGGAAGCTCAGGAATTGCACGAGCCCCAGGCGCGCAGCCTGCCCTGAAACCTGGGCAATGGTGATTACCCCGCCGACCTCGCGGACTGACGTGCGACCCAACACGAGGCGTTTGACGCTCTCGACCATCACACCAACCGTGCTCGCAGTTTGCTTCGCGCCGTCGACAACCGCCTGGCCCACAGAAATGCGCCGATTGACGACAAATCCGCCCTCGGCGCCGATGTAGCCGAAGGCCCTGGGCCGCGGAGACAGACTATCCGGCTCGGTTTCGGTACGCGGGGTGACGCTGAGTTGGAGCAGGGAGTCCCCGCGCAACACGGTGAGCGCGATGGGCCGCTCGGGGTTCATCCACAGTCTATGGATCAAGTCGCTCCACGACCGCACCGTGTCGGCGCCCGCGCGCACGACCAGGTCGCCAGGCTGCAGGCCCGCTCGCTTCGCGGGCTCACCCGGCAACACCTTCCCGATCCGCGCGGGCATGAGCGGCTCCAGACCCCAGCGGGCGAGCGCGAGCCGGGCGTTGTCGTCCCGCGGCGAGGTGAACTGAATCGGGTCCTTGCCCGCCACCTGCAGCAGCACCGTTCCGGTGTCCCTGAGCAAATGCACCTGCACATCCTCCCAGGTTCGGACGGTATCGCGGTTGATCGTGGTGATACGGTCACCGTGTCGGAGCGTGGCGAGCGCTTTCGCGCCTTGGGGCAGCCGGCTGACCAGCACCGTGTCGATCTGCGTCGTCGGTCGCGTGGGATTGCCAACCGCAATGCCGAGGCCCGTGTAGATCACAAACGCCAGAATCACGTTCATCGTGACGCCCGCCAAAATCACGGCCATCCGCGCCCACAGCGGCTGCTTGTCGAACGCGCGCGCGGGATCGATTGGCACGTTGGCTTTGCCGCCTTCGAGCTCACCCGCCATGCCTTCTTCTTCGAGACCCGCCATTTTCACGTACCCGCCGAGCGGGATCCAGGAGATCCAGTATTCCGTCTCGCCCCGCCGCCAGGCGAGCAGCGGCCGGCCAAATCCGAGCGAAAACCGCAGCACCTGAATGCCCACCGCCTTGGCGACGACGAAATGGCCGAATTCGTGCACCGAGATCAGCACGCCGAGCACGACGATGACGGACGCGATGGTCAGGAGCATGCCGCCTCCCGCGCCATGTGCCGCGCCTCGGCGTCAGCAGCCAACACTTCCTCCAGCGACCTTCCCCCTCCCCCTCCCCCGTCCCTCGTCCCCCGTCCCACGACTTCTTCGATGATCTCGGCAATGCGCCCGAAGGGGATGCGCTCTTCCAGAAAGAGCTGCACCGCGATTTCATTCGCCGCGTTGAAGCGCGCCGGTGCGGTGCCGCCGAGCTGCGCTGCGTCACGGCCGACGACGTAGGCCGGAAAGCGCTCGGGCTGGACCGCCTCGAACGTCAGCGTGCCGGCGGCAACGGGATCGAAGCGGCGCACACCCTGATCCGGCACGCGATCGGGGTAGGTCAAGGCATACAGGATCGGCAGCTCCATCGTCGGAAAGCCCACTTGTGCCAGCATCGAACCGTCGACGAACTCCACAAAACCGTGAATCACGGACTGCGGATGAATGACGACGTCGACCTTGTTGTAGGGAACGTCGAACAGGAAATGCGCTTCGATCACCTCGAGCGCCTTGTTGACGAGCGTCGCCGAATCGACCGTGATCTTCTTGCCCATCGTCCAGGTCGGATGCTTGAGGGCCTCGGCGATCGTCGCCCGAGAGACGCGCTCCGGCCCCCAGGTGCGAAACGGACCACCCGACGCCGTGAGAATGAGGCGCGCGAGCTCCGCGGGCTGGCGGCCGGCCACGCACTGCAACACGGCGCTGTGCTCGGAATCGACCGGCACGATCTCCCCGCCACCTTCGCGTGCCGCCTGCGCGACGAGCTCGCCCGCCATCACCAGCGTTTCCTTGTTCGCGAGCGCGACCCGTTTGCCGGCGCGCAACGCGGCGAGCGTCGCCTCGAGTCCGGCCGCGCCGACGATCCCATTCACGACGATCCTCGCATCGGGATGCGTCGCGGCTTCGACGAGGCACGCAGTACCCTTCCCCCTTCCCCCTTCCCCCTTCCCACCGCCATTCACCAGGCCAACAAATGCAGGATTCCAGTCCCGTTCTTGTTGCGCGAGCAGGTCGTTATTGGAATGCGCCGTGAGCGCGACGATGTGGAAGCGCTCGCGCTGCCTCGCCAGCACCTGGAGCGTCGAACGGCCGATCGACCCCGTCGAGCCCAGGATTGCGACGCCGACGCTCATATCATCCCGAACATGCGATAGAGTCCTGCCGCCGTGGGGATCACGAAGTACAGCGAGTCGAGTCGGTCGAGCACGCCGCCGTGACCGGGAATGAGCGTCGAAGAGTCCTTGAGCCCAGCTTCCCGTTTGAACAGCGATTCCGCGACGTCGCCGATCTGCCCGACAATGGAGACGGCGAGACCAAAGAGCAACAGCTGTCCCGCGCTGAAGCTCCACCCCTCGCGGTTCAGCACGAATTTGCCGAGCGCGAGGGCGGCGATCACGCCCCCGAGCGTGCCACCGACTGCACCGGCGTGCGTCTTCTTCGGGGACAGCACGGGAGCGAGTTGCGGTCCCCCGACCGCCGTGCCCACAGCCATGGCCGCCGTGTCGCAAATCCAGGTAATCACGAGCGGGAACAGCGTCAGGAGGACGTAGGCCGCGGGCCGGGTGGCGGCGGCGGTGCCGTGGCGGATCGCGATGAGGAAGGCGAGCATACCCGACGCGTAGACGCAACCGAACAGCGTGATCGAGACACTGGTGAGCGGCCGGCCGGTCGGTCCGCGCCGTGCCATCGCGATGATCAATGCCAGCATCAGCCAGAGGGCGCCCAGGTAGAGCGCGACGCCTTTCCCCCAGTAGACGAGGAGCGGAGTCGCGGCGGCCGCGAGCCAACCGGTCCGCTCCAGGGCCTCGATGCCTTGGCGGCGTCCGAAGTCGTACACCTCACGCGCGCCCAGCACCCCCAGCAGCGCCAAGGTCGCCGCCAGCGTCCAGCCGCCCAGCCAGATGATGCCGATGACGAGCGGAATGGCGACCGCGGAGACGGCGATGCGCTGCACCAGATTTTTCGAGGGCATCAGGACGCGGTGACTTTGCCGAACCGCCGGTCGCGGCGCTGATAATCGAGAATGGCATCGCGCAGCGTGCGGCGGTTGAAGTCGGGCCACAACACCGGCGTGATGTACAGTTCGGTATAGGCGAGCTGCCACAGGAGGAAGTTGGACAGGCGCTGCTCGCCCGACGTCCGGATCAAGAGGTCCGGATCACCCCACGGTGCCGTATAGAGCTTGGACCGGATCGACTCTTCATCGATGTCCTCGAGCTTTTTGGTACCCTTCAGCACTTCCTCTGCGAGCAGGCGCGCCGCCCGCGCAATCTCGCCGCGCGACGAGTACGAGATGCAGAGGTTGAGGGACAGCTTGTCGCCCGCCGCCGTCTCGTGCTCGACCCGTTCGACCGCGACGCGCCCGCCCGGGGTGAGGCGGCTGCGGTCGCCGAGCACGTGCACCCGCACGCCTTGCCCCCGCAGCTCGGCGACTTCTTTGGCGATGTACTCTTCGAGCAGATCTATCAGCGCGGAGATCTCGGGCGCCGGACGGTTCCAGTTTTCTTCCGAGAATGCGAAGAGTGTCAGCACCTCGACCCCTTCGTCGATCGCCCCTTCGACCGCTTCCCGAACCGCCTTCATCCCCGCGCGATGGCCGAACGGCCGCGGCAGCCGGCGTTCGTTGGCCCAGCGGCCGTTGCCGTCCATGATGATCGCGACGTGGCGCGGAATCGGTCCGGGCAACATCAGACTTCCATGATCTCCGCTTCTTTGGCTTTCACGGCTGCGTCGACCGCCTTGAGATGCTCGTCGTGCGCCTTCTGCACTTCCTTCTCGGTGTGCTTTTGATCGTCCGAAGAGACGTGCTCGGTCTTCTTGATCTTGTTCATCGTCTCGGTGCGCGCGTGCCGGATGGCGACGCGCCCCTCTTCGGCAAACTTGTGGACGACTTTGACGAGCTCCTTGCGGCGCTCCTCCGTCAAGGGCGGCAACGGGATGCGAATGATGTTGCCGTCGTTCGAGGGCGTGAGGCCGAGATCGGACGCCAGAATGCCCTTCTCCACCGCCTTCATCAGGCTCTTATCCCACGGCTGTACCGTCAGCAGCTTCGGCTCCGGCGCGGCGACGCTCGCCACTTGCGTCAGCGGCATTTCGTTACCGTAGGCTTCCACGCGCACGAGATCGAGCAACGCCGTCGTCGCCTTGCCGGTGCGCACCGTCGAGAATTCGCGCTTCACGGCCTCGACCGCCTTGTCCATGAGCTGCTTGGCGTGTTTGACGTGATCGTTCAGCGTGGGGGTCATTGCACGATCGTGCCGACGCGCTCCCCGGACAGCACTCGGGCGGTCGCGCCGGGCTGGTTGATGTTGAACACCACGATGGGGAGCTTGTTCTCTTTGCACAACCCGAAGGCGTTGGCATCCATCACGGCGTAGCCGTTGACCAGCGCGTCCTGGAACGTCAAGGTCGGCAAGAACTTCGCGGCGGGGTGTTTCTTGGGATCCGCGGTATAGATCCCGTCCACGTTGGTCGCCTTGAGGATCACCTGCGCCTCGACCTCCAGCGCGCGCAGCACCGCGGCGGTGTCGGTGGAGAAATACGGGTTCCCGGTGCCGCCCGCGAAGATCACCGTGCGCCCCTTTTCGAGATGGCGCACGGCGCGCCGCCGGATATACGGCTCCGCCAGCTCCTCCATCCGGATCGCCGTCATGACGCGCGTGTCGACGCCCTTTTTCTCCAGAATGTCTTGCAGTGCCAGCGCGTTGATGATCGTCGCGAGCATCCCCATGTAATCCGCCGATACGCGATCCATGCCCTGCTCGCTCGCCGCCGTGCCGCGGAGGATATTGCCGCCACCGATCACCACACCGAGCTGCACCCCGGTGGCCGCGACCGACTTCAGCTCATCGGACAGGCGCTCGATGACGGCGAAATCGATGCCAGAAGCTCGCCCACCCGCAAACGCCTCTCCCGATAGTTTGAGAAGCGCACGCGTGTAGGCGAGCTGCTTTGGCACTCAGTTGCCTCCGAGCTCGAAGCGGGCGAAGCGGCGGACGCTGATCTTCTCGCCGGTCTTGCCGGACAACGCCTTCACCATTTCGCCGATGGTCGTTTTCCCGTCCTGGGCCGTCTGCTCCAGCAGGACGTTGTCCTGGTAGAACTTCTTGACCTTGCCCTCGACGATCTTCTCCTTCACCGCATCGGGCTTCTTTTCCTCCGCCACCTGCGCTCGATACACGCGGCGCTCACGCTCCAGCGTTTCCGCGGGAATCTCGTCGATGCTCACGGTCAACGGCTTCGCCCACGCCACATGCATGGCGATGTCCTTCGCGAGCTGCTTGAATTCCGGCGTGTTCGCGACGAAATCGGTCTCAGAATTGAGCTCGACCATCGTGGCGACCTTGCCGTTGAAGTGGACATAGGTTTCGATCACACCCTGGCCGGCCGCGCGATCGGCCCGCTTCTCGGCGCGCGATGCGTACTTCACGCGCAGCAGCTCCTCAGCCTTCGCCGCGTCACCGCCCGCCTCCTCGAGCGCCTTCTTGCAGTCCATCATTCCCGCGCCGGTCTTGGCGCGCAGCGCTGCGACCTGTTTTGCGGAAATCTCTTTCACTGTCGTCATAGTTCCTTTCACGTCCTCATAAAAACGCCGCCCTCGCGCCGTGAAGCCCGGGGGCGGCGGTCGGTGTGTTCATCCAGCTCGAGTTGTTACGCCTTCTCCCCGCTGACGGGTTCCGCGGACGCCGGCGCCTCTTCGGTCTTCAGGCGGGCCGCGATCGCTTCGGGCTTCGGGCGCCGTTTCCGACGCGCCGGCCGCTTCTTGCGGTCGCCCTCCACATCGGCTTCGCCCGTCTCCGTCGAGTACGTCGTGCCCTCTCCCTCCTCGCCCGTTGCGGCCTCACGCAGCGGCATCTGTCGGCGCGCCTCGGCGATCACGTCGGAGATCGCGTTCGTGATCAGCGAGACCGCGCGGATCGCGTCGTCGTTCCCCGGAATCGGCACGGTGATCAAATCGGGATCGGCGTTCGTATCGACGATCGCCACGACCGGAATCCCGAGCTTGTTCGCCTCGGCGACGGCGATCCGCTCCTTTTTGGCGTCGACCACGAACAGGGCGCCGGGCAGGCGGCCCAGATTCTTGATGCCCGCCAGATTCTTGTCCAACTTCCCGCGCTCGCGGTCGAACAGCAGCTGTTCCTTCTTCGTGTAATTCGTGAAATCGCCGTCCGCCGCGCCCTGCTCCAGGTCCTTGAGCCGCTTGATCTGCTTCTTGATCGTCTGGAAGTTGGTGAGCGTCCCGCCGAGCCAGCGCTCCGTCACGTAGAACGCACTGCAGCGCTTCGCTTCCGCCTCCAGGATCCCCTTGAGCTGCTTCTTGGTGCAGACGAACAGCACACCCTCACCCTTCAACACGACGCCGCGCAGCAGCTCCTGAGCGGCTTCGAGCTGGCGCATCGTCTTCTGCAGATCGATGATGTAGATGCCGGAGCGTTCGGCGAAGATGAACCGCCGCATCTTCGGATTCCAGCGGCGCGTCTGATGGCCGAAGTGCACACCCGCTTCCAACAGTTCCTGCAACTGAGGCTGAGGCATTTACTCCCTTTCCTGGGTTGTTTCCGCCGCCGCTCTCATCTCTCGCTCAACCCCGAGGGGACCCAGAGCGAGATCAAGCAGCGTGAGTATTTGAATAATTACCGCTTGCTGAACTGGAATCTCTTGCGAGCTCCAGCACGACCGGGCTTCTTGCGTTCGACGGCGCGTGGATCGCGCGTCAGCAGCCCTTGTTCCCGCAGCTTCTTCCGGTGTCGATCGTCCGCCAACACGAGCGCACGAGCAATACCCAGACGCAACGCGCCTGCCTGCCCCGTCAATCCACCACCGACGACGCGCGCCTTCACGTCGAACGCGCCAAGCGTGTCGGTTGTCGTGAACGGCTGCTGGATGTGCGACACGAGCGAAGGCCGCGGGAAGTAGTCACCCAGCGTGCGCCCGTTGATGCTCCACTTCCCCGAACCCGGCGTCAGGTACACGCGTGCGATGCCGAGCTTGCGGCGGCCGATCGCGTGCCAGCGCAGCTCCGGGGTGGGCGCGGCGGTCATTTGGCCTCGACGAGCGGCGCGGGCTGCTGCGCCGCGTGCGGATGCTCAGGACCGGCGTACACCTTCAGCATTTGCTTGACGTGCTGACGCGACAGCGTGGTCTTGGGCAGCATGCCCCAGACGGCCTTCTCGATCACGCGCTCCGGATGCTTGGCTGTAACCTTGCTCACCGGCGTAAACCGTTCGTGACCCATGTAGCCAGTGTGCCGGAAATAGCGCTTCTGCTCGATCTTGCGGCCGGTGAGCTGGACCTTCTCGGCATTGATGACGACGACGAAATCGCCGCCGTTTACATGCGGCGTGAAATTCGGCTTGTGCTTACCGCGCAGGATCTGCGCGATACGGCTCGCCAGCCTGCCGAGCGGCTTGTCAGCCGCGTCGACCAGCCACCAGCGACGCTCGATGTCCTCTTTGCGAAGCGAAAAAGTCTTCATTGCCCCATCTAGGTGTCTGGTGTCACGGTGTCAGGTTTTTCCCGCCAAATGCCTGACACCAGAAACCAGGCACCTGGTTTTAAGCAGACGCGAACTCTAACCGGGCCGTAAGGCTCTGTCAACCTGAGGGTTGCGTGGGTTCGGCGGAAAGCGTCACGAGCGGCGCCCCCTTTTCCACCCGGTCGCCTGCCTTCACATGAATCTGTGCGACGGTCCCGCGGTGCGTCGCGCGCAACTCGTTCTCCATCTTCATGGCCTCGACAACCACCAGGCCCTCGCCAACCTCCACGACGCTGCCTTCACTCACTTCTACTCGTACGACGAGTCCTGGCATTGGAGCTTTGACCACTCCGCCCGCCACCACCCTGCGCCCCTGCCCTGTCAGGGCCTCGATCTGCTTCGAGCGGTCGTCCTGTACGTCGACTTCGACACGCTCACCAACCGCACCCAGGGCCCACCGACGGGCGTCGAGCTGCTGGCAGGCGACCGTCCAGGAATCTTTGCCCAGCAACAGGTGCAGCAGAGGTGTGCCGGGGATCGCAGCGGCGTGCGCTTCGAGCCGCTCGCCATCGATCGTCACCGAGCCGCCGTCGACATCGATGATGTAGGTGTGACTGCGAAGAGTTACGTGGTACTTCATACCGTACCGGGCGCACGCTTCAGCGTGTCGACCACAATCACGCGGCTTCCAAGACTGCAACCGTCTCTACGTGCGCCGTCTGCGGAAACAAGTCGAACGCTCGCACCGCCGTGACGATGTAGTTGACATTCAGCCGCTGCAGGTCGCGCGCGAGCGTCGCCGGATCGCAGGAGATGTACACGAGCTTCGCGACAGGCTCCGCCGTGAGCCGCAGTGAGACGTCCCAATGCAATCCGGCGCGCGGCGGATTGACGACGACCGCATACGGTGCCGGCAGACTCGGCAAGACATCCTCGGCGCGCGCGGCGATGAAGCGTGCACCAGGTAGGCGACCGCGTCCCCAGGTCACAGCCTTCTCGTCGGCGTCGACACTCACCACGCTGGCGCCCGCCTCCACCAGCAATGCCGCGGTGTCGCCCACGCCCCCGTAGAGGTCCCAGACCGTCTGGCTGCGGACGTCTCCCAGCTGCTCCACTGCCCAGCGGCGCGCCAGCATCCCCATGCCGGGGTTCACTTGCTCGAACGCGGTGGCCGGAAATCCGGTCGCGGGCCCGGCCATTACCCGCGCGGCACCATCGACGGGCTGCCACCAGCACACTAACTCGTAATCCGCTTGCATCGCATGACGCAGCTCCTCGGCGTTGAGCCACGGCTCGCCCGCGGATTCGGCGATAACGTGACGCCGCTCCTCACGATCGAGGCGGAGCGTGAGGCGCGTCAACGACGGGGGCAGGTGGGCGAGATGGCTCCGCAAGTCGCGCCACAACGCCATGAGGCGGAAATCGGTGATGTGACAGTCGGCGAGTGGGAAAACGAAGTTGGGGCGGTCGTAGGGGTGGAGACCGAGGGTCGGATGGTCGGAGGGTCCGAGCGTCTTCACGTCCATCGAGATCTTGGACCGATACCGCCACTCCTCCAATGCCTCGACGATCTCCGGATCACTGACCTTGAGTTTCCCGATCCGCCGCAGCGTATCCCCCACGATCACTCGCTTCGCGGTCAGCTGGCCGTCATACGTCAGATGCTGCAACTGACATCCGCCGCAGTGATCGTGCACGTAATGCGGGCACGGGGGCGCGACTCGAGCCGGGCCTGTCTCAACGATCTCGGCTGCTTCCGCGCGCGCGAAGTTGCGGTGTCGTTGGAGCGATCCTTCCCGAAGCCGAATGCGATCGCCAGGCGCGGTGCGGGGCACGAAGACGACGCGGCCGTCACTCAATCTGCCGACCCCCTCTCCGCCTACCGCGATTCCGGTGATGGTCACGAGGTCCGTCACTCCGCGTCGTCCCGGAGACCGAGTCTTCGACTCTCGAGCACCCATGGCGACAGGGTATTGGCCGTCCGGCCGTCAGACCGTCCGACCGTTTGACCGCGCTGCTCGTCCGCCGCCATCGCTGCCGCGACCGCGAGGGCACGCTCCAAACCAGCCCGCGGCGGTGCGGCGAGCACGCGCGCCCCGGCCCGCTCCAAATACTTGATGTCGATCTCGCCTTTGAGGAACTCCGGATCGTCCATCACGTGCAGATGAAACGGCTGGCTCGTGGGTAGTCCCACGATGACGAGCTCGGTCAACGCCCGTCGCATGCGTTGGATCGCCGATTCGCGCGTCTCGCCCCAGGCAATGAGCTTGGCGAGGAGCGGATCGTAGAACAGGGTCACGTCGTTGCCCGCCTCGACACCGGCATCCCAGCGGATGCCCGGGCCGCTCGGTACGCGGAGATACTGCAACACGCCCGTCGCGGGCAGGAAATCGTTGAACGGATCCTCGGCGGTGATTCGGCACTCGATCGCAGCCCCGCGCGGATGCAATTGGCCACCGGGCCCGGAGGCGCCGTGGACGCGCATGGGCTGCCCCCCGGCAATGCGGAGCTGCTCGCGCACGAGATCGACACCGTACACGAGCTCGGTGACGGGATGTTCGACTTGAATGCGCGTGTTCATTTCGAGGAAGTAGAACTCACCGGTTTGCGCCAGCAGAAACTCGATGGTTCCGGCGCTCACGTACCCGACGGCGCCGGCAGCCGCCGTGGCCGCCTCCGACAACCGGCGCCGCAGCGCAGGCGAGACCGCCACGGACGGTGATTCTTCGATCAGCTTTTGGTGTCGGCGCTGAATACTGCATTCCCGCTCGCCCAGCGCGGCGACGCGGCCCCGATTATCGGCGAGGATCTGGATCTCGATATGGCGGGGGCGCTCGAGGTACTTCTCCACATACATGCTGCCATCCCCGAAGGCCTTCTGGGCTTCGCGCCGCGCGGCCTGGAAGGCGGTCTCGACGTCTCCGTCCCGGGCGACGAACCGCATGCCTTTCCCGCCGCCGCCCGCCGCCGCCTTCAACAGGACGGGATAGCCGAGGCGCTTCGCCTCTTTCCGCGCTTCGATCGGATCGCGGAGCGGCGTGGTCGTTCCGGGCACGACCGGTATCCCGGCCGCCTGCATCCGGCGGCGGGCTTCGGTCTTGTCGCCCATGGCCCGGATGGCCGCAGCCGGCGGGCCAACGAACACGAGACCCGCTTGCGTGCAGGCGTCGGCGAATGCCGCGCGCTCCGACAGAAAACCGTACCCGGGGTGGACCGCCTGGCAACCAGTATCTCGTGCCGCCGCGATCAGTTTGCGAATGTCGAGATAGGATTCGGTGGACGGCGCCGGGCCGACCAACACGGCGGCGTCGGCCTGACGGACATGCGGCGCGAGGCGATCAGGCTCGGAATAGACCGCGACGGCTTCGAGCCCTTCTTCGTGGCATGCGCGAATCACGCGGACCGCGATCTCACCGCGGTTCGCCACCAGCACGCGCCTCAGTGACACCCGACCTCGGACCCCAGTTGAAAAGTGTCGAACGCCTTGCAGAGACCGCCGACATTGCTCACGGCCCGCCGATAGATCGTCGTGGCGGAGCTCGTCCACGTTTGATGCTCGTCGACCGCCTGCCGCAGCGCGGCGAATACGAAGTCCTGGGGGGGCACACGATCCCCCTCCCTTTCTTTCCCACTCACCCAGACGAGCGGCTGCTTGTTCCATTTGACGGAGCGCTCATCGGGCGGCCGCTCGAACGCCATACTCGCGCAAATCGCCCGCGACCGCCCCAGCGCCCGCAGCGAGGGGTCGCGCGTGCGCAGCTCCCGGAGGGCGCGGTTGCGGAACACACTGTCACCGCGCCAACGATCGAAGGGCACCACCGTGAGGTCCGGTCGCAAGCCGCGCGAAAACCGGAGAAACCAGGCCGCCTGAGTGTCGGTCTCGCCCGCTGTCAACAGGATCCCTTGGTGCGGGCAGGCGCGCAGCAGATTCTCGCCGAGCTCCTCGAGCACGGGCGGGAACCGCAGCGTCTCCGGCAGCGTGTGCCAGGTGAGCGTCGCGGCCGCCGTCCCTCCGGCTTCCCAGTCCACATACGCCAGTTCACCGTACGCATAGACGCGATAGACGCGCGCCGAGTCCGCCGTACGCGTCCCGGTGCTGAATCGGGCCGCGCGTTCGAGCGCCAGCTGCGCCGTGTCCAGCGTGGCATGCGCCCAGACGGTATCGACCGTCATCGGCTTCTTGTGGCTGTGATACTCCGTGCCACGCTGCAAGTACGCCCGTCCCAGCGCGAGCCACGCGCCGCCATCGGTCGAGTCGGCCGTGACACGTGCCCACAGCTGTGCCAGCACCGAGTCGGGATGCGGTGATTGCGAGGGGCCGGGGGGCGGGGGCGGGGGCGGGCCTTGCAGCAGCGCGAGGCCGAGGATCGCCTTACAGAGGAATGTTGCCATGCTTCTTGGGTGGATTCCGGCCGCGTTTCGTTTCGAGTGTGAGCAGCGCTTCGATCAGGCGCGGGCGCGTATCGCGCGGGTCGATGATGTCGTCCAGGTACCCGCGTGCAGCCGCTTGATAGGGCTGCGCAAATTTCTCGCGATATTCGTTGGTGCGCTCCTCGCTCGCCTCTCCCTTGTAGAGGATTTCCACGGCGCCCTTCGGTCCCATCACCGCGATCTCGGCTGTCGGCCACGCGACGTTGTAGTCGCCGCGAATGTGTTTGGAGCTCATCACGTCGTACGCACCGCCGTACGCCTTCCGGGTAATCACCGTGAGCTTCGGGACCGTCGCCTCGCAGTAGGCAAACAGGAGCTTCGCGCCGTGCTTGATGATGGCGCCATGCTCCTGCGCGACGCCCGGGAGAAACCCGGGCACGTCCTCGAACGTCACCAAGGGAATGTTGAAGGCATCGCAGAACCGAATGAAGCGCGCGCCCTTGAGCGATGCGGCAATGTCCAAGACGCCGGCGAGCGCCGCCGGCTGATTGGCGACCACCCCGACCGGCCGGCCGGCGAGCCGGGCGAATCCGACGATCAGGTTGTTGCCGTAGTCGCGCTGGACCTCAAGAAACGCCCCGTTGTCGATGACGTGCCGCAGCACGTCATGCATGTCGTACGGCTTGGTCGGCTCATCCGGGACG
>JBKPDZ010000107.1:0-9948 GCA_046728135.1 Gemmatimonadota bacterium
CCACCGCTCCCGGACCACGGCACAGTAGGTGGCGATGTCCGGGCCGGCGGCGATGCGGCAGGAGGGATCGACCGCCTGGGCGAGGTCGATGGCGGGAACGGCTAACCCGGCATCCTCCCAGTCGAAGACCCCGATCTGGACTCCCTCGGGCGACGTTTGCACGCGCACGTTCTTGGCGTTGAAGTCGCCGTGGATCAGCGTGGGCGGCAGGCCGGTGCAGGCGCGGGCGAGCCGATCCCAATTCTCGTCGAGCTCATCAAACCGCTCCACCAGGAGGTCGAGGAACGCCACGTCCTCGGCGCCGAACGCGGGGTTATCCACCTGGGCGCGAATCAGGTCTCTGGTTGCACGCATCTCCGCCCGGTAGCGGCTCGGTCCCGCATCGGGTAACCCGGCCTGGTCGGCGGCGGCCTGCGCCGTGGTGTGCAACGTCCCGAGCCACCGAGCTGCCGCGACGCGGTGGTCGGGGCGCAGCATGTCGTACTTCTCGCCGTGGATCTCGCCGATGAAGAGCCAGCACACGTCCTGATCCTGGGGCCCCTCGACCGTGCCGTAGTAGTGCGGTCCGGCGAGCGGCACGTGCGGCAGGATGCGCTCGTACACCGTGCGCTCGATCTGGCCGGCCTCGCGCGTACACCGCTTCGCGATCACAGCCGAGCCATCGGCCCCGATGCCTTCCAGCCGGTACACTGTCAGGTTGGGCCGTGGCTTGTTGGGCTTGAACTTGGCAGGGGTGATGCGGTCTGGCACCACGCGCTCAGGGTTGAGCTGCCGCCACGCCTGGATCGCTGGGTGGGCTAACAGGATCTCGCGCCGCCTGGCGGAGGCGGAGCCGACGGCCGGAACGAGGGCCGGCAACGGCGGCGGCGCGGGCTCGAGGCGGGTTGTGTCGGCGACGATCCGGCCGCGCTCCATGGTCAACAGCGCCGTGCACCGCGCCACCGCGCTGGGTCGGTGGCTGATGATGATCACGGTGCGCCCTTCCTGCAGGCGGCCCAGCGCCTCGACGATCGCCGCCTCGGTGTGGGGGTCCACGCCGCTCGTGGGTTCGTCCAGCAGGAGCACCGGGCTATCCGTCAGGAACGCGCGCGCGATCGCGACCCGTTGGCGCTGGCCGCCCGACAACTTGACGCCGCGCTCCCCCACCTCGGTGTCGTAGCCCTGAGGCAGCCGCTCGATGAATTCGTGCGCGTTCGCCGCGCGGGCGGCCGCGACGATCTGCTCCCGGGTCGCGCCGGGCAGGGCGTACGCGATGTTCTCGGCGATGCTCGCCGAGAACAACACCGATTCCTGAAGCACCACCGCGAATTGCCGGCGGAGATCCGCACGCCGATAGTCCCGCAGGTCCACGCCGTCGAGCAGGATCCGTCCATCGGTGGGGTCATACAGACGGGTGAGCAGACTGATGAGCGTGCTCTTGCCCGCCCCTGTGGCGCCCTCGATGCCGAGGCTCGCGCCCGCTGGTATCGAGAACGACACGTCGTGCAGTACGGGGCGGTCCGGCGCGTACGCGAACGACGCGTGCTCGAATGCGATCGCGCCTCGCGCCCGGCTGATCGGCCGCGCGTCAGACCGTTCGTCGACGTCAGGCCGCTCGTCGAGGACGGCGAAGGCCCGCTCTACGCTGGCCAAGTAGCCTTGCAGGGTCGCCGACTTGCGGCTGATCGTCTTCATCGGATCGTACAGCTTGGCGACGTACCCCATCACGAGCAGGAGGTCGCCGAGCGACAGAAGCCCCGAGCGCACGTGGGCGATGCCGAGAAACAGCACGAGGGTCATGCTCGCGGCCGTGATTACGCCGATGGCGATGCTGAAGCTGCCTTCCGCCAGAGCCAACCGGACCCGGCCACGCACGCCATCGCCCGAGCGACGGACGAACCGCTCCTCCTCCCGCCGCTCCTGCCCAAACACCTTGACGACGCGCAAGGCCCCCAGCGCTTCGTGGATCACGGCGAGCGCCACGCTCTCGAGCCGCCGCACGTCGCGCGACTGGCGGCGGAGCCGCGGCCGGTAGACTTGCGCGATCAGGAGCAGGGGCGGCGACGCGGCCACGGCCGCGAGAGCGAGGCGCCAATCGAGCTGGAAGGTCACGTAGATCATTCCCGCAAGGGTGACCGCCGAGCTCACCAGGGGGATGAACCCGTCGATCACCAGAGAGCGGATGGCGGGCGCGTCCTGCTGGATGCGGTATATGGAATCGGCAGTGCCGATCGTGTCGTGGTAGGTGAGGGAGAGCCGCTGTAGGTGTTGGAACAGCCGCGCACGGAAGTCGAGCTGCAGCCGCTCACCGGCCAGCACGGTCAGGTACTTCTGGGCGGCCACCTGGACCTGCGTCGCCACGGCGATGAGGATCGCCAGCACCGCGACGAGGGCGAGCAGCGCCGACGTCGAGCGCGCCACGGCAGCAGGCAGCAGCGCCGCCACCCAGGCGGGCAGCGGGCGCGACCCGAGCACGCTGTCGACGCCAATCTTGAGCGGCAGCGGAGCCAGGAGCGCCAGCGGGCTGGCGAGTAGACCCACGACGAAGACGGCGGCCACCAGGCGCCACATGGGGGCGGCTTGCCGCGCGAGACGACGGTAAAGGGCAAAGTCGCTTATGATCCTCACCAGCCGCTCCGCTGCAGTCGCACCACCACCTGTCGGATCGTAGCCATGGCCGCCATGCATTGTTCGACGATGTGGAGCACCGGCAGGACGGCGCCCAGGCCGAGCACAGCGGCGGCGCTCCACATGTCGGCTCGCGCCGCGGCGCCGGCGAGCGCCGCGAACCCGAGCACGAGAATCGGGCCGCGCTTAGGGATCTTCGGCCAGTACCGCAGCCGGATGAGCTGCTTGCCGCCGGCGTGATCCTCGACGCCCATGAGCACGCGCGCCGCGCCCACGATCCCGCCTCGCACCTCCAGGTCCCAGCGGTCGTGCTCCTCACCCCGCAGCACGCACGCGTGCTCCGCTCGGAGCCGGGCTTCGAGGGTGCTCAAGCGCTGATGTTGCGGTTCCCAGCACTCGCTCCAGATGGATGCGGTTCGGGGCCACAGTGGAGCCGCTGCGAGCCGGGCGCGGCGGCGCCAAGGCGTCAGTCCTTCCTCAAGCCGCCCTCGGAGCCGGGCGATGGGCTGGAGGAGATGCAGCGCCGCTGTCAGGAGCCGACGGCTCAACCGGCCGCTGGTGTGCCGCGCTTCGGGGAACGACGCTCGCGCCGCGCTGAGGCACGCCTGAGCGATGGGCAGCGACAGGGCGCCGAGGAACAGGGGCACCGCCAGGGCGAGCGGCTGGAAGACGACGCTCAACCCCGCCATGACCCCGAGGGTCGCCGTCATCAGGTGCCACTCGGGCATCTGCGGCAGGAAGCCGAGCAGGCTCGGCGCGGGCTCGTACAGCGACTGGAACGGCGCGCCGCCCCAGACGCCGTGATAGATGCGTGGCCGACGCCACCCGAGCAGGCTGGTGAGGCCGGGTCCATACATGCGGCCCGCCCAGCGTATGTGTCCCGGCCCATTGTACTTCTCGGGCCACTTGCGCTCCAGCATCGCCTCGGCCCGCCCGTAGCCGGTCTGCTGCTTCCAGTACGTGCGCACCGAATTTCGGCGGTGGTGCCACACCATCGCCCCGGGGTGGAACCCGAGCGACCAACCGCGCTCTTGCAACCGCCAGCACACATCCACGTCGTCACCGGCGGCGCGGAATTGCGGATCAAACCCCCCGATCGCCACGAGGCACCATTTCCGGAATGCCATGTTGCATCCGGGGATGTGCTCGGCCTCGCGGTCGCTCAGCAAGACGTGGATGGGCCCGCCCGGCGCGCGCGCGACGCACTCCGCGATCGGCCCATCACGCGGCGGGGCGATGTTCGGCCCGCCCACACCCGCGTGCGACGTGCTCATGAATGTGGCGGCGAGATACGTGAGCCAGTCCGGATCGGGATAGGCGTCGTCGTCGATGTAGGCGACGATCTCCCCGGTCGCGGCCCCGAGGCCGGCGTTCCGGGCGCGCGCCAGGCCCTGGTTCGGAGTCCGGATGAGGACGCAATCGTAGCGCTGGGCGATGGCGGCGGTCGCATCGCGGGAACCGTCGTCCACCACGATGATCTCGTAATCCGGGTAGCGCAGCCGGCTCAGTCCTTCGAGGCAGTCGCCAATCGTGCGCGCCCCGTTGTACGAGCACACCACGACCGAGACGCGGGGCCACGGTAGCCGCGGCGAGAGGGGCACGTCGGCGAACGCCTCGCGTACCGCGTCGAGCGCGAGCTTGGGCGAGCGGTCCTCGCGGGTGAGGCCAAAGGCCCAGTCCTCAACGTCGTTGCCGTGGCGGTACCACTCGTCGGTCCATGCGAAGATGAATGCGCCCGCGCACCCGCCCGCGAACGCGGTCCGCACCTGCCAGTCGAGCACCTGCGCCTGCTCGCGCTCGCCGTTGCGGATGCTGTCGAGCCCCAGCTCGCTCATCACCAACGGGCGATCACCGGCGATGTTCTGCAGCCGGGCCAGGTACGCCTTGAGCCGCGCCTGGGATTCGAGGTACACGTTGAAGCACAAGAGGTCGAGGAACGGCAGCTCGAGGTATTCCGTCGTGGGGTAGTTGACGTATGTCAGTAGGCCCTCGGGGTCCTCCTGCTTCACGAGGCGGTACAAGCGCTTGAGATAGCGCTGCACGCGCTGGCGCCCCAGCCAGCGGACCATCGGCGCCGGGATCTCGTTGCCCAGCGCGTAGCAGAGGAGCGCCGGATGGCCCGCGCACTTGCGAACCTTGGCGCGCACGATCGCGTCGATGTCCGGCGCGTAGCGGCGGTCGATCAGATAACCGACGTACTGCTCGGCGCTCAGCCCCACCATGACCTTCAGGCCGTGGCGCGCCGCGACGTCAAGCAGGCCCCGGGGTGGCATCGTGTGGGGAATTCGAACGGCGTTGATTCCCACCGCCGCCATCTGTGCGAAGTCGCGCTCCACCTTCGCGAGGTCCAGGTACTCATTCCCGTGGGCGTCGGGCGCGAACGCACCGTAGGTGACGCCGCGGACGTAGAACTTTTCGTCGCCGACGAACAGGAACTTGCCGCGCACGCGCGGTCGCGCGGCCGGAGCTGTCGCGGGAGTGGCCGCAGTCGCCTCTGCAGCCACAGCTCCTCGCAGCTCGATTACCCGCCTAAGCGCTCGGTCGAGAGATCGTCGCAGCAGATTCGGTTGCCTAGTTGTGATCTGTGTGTGACGACGTTGTGACAGGTCTAAATGGGAGGCGGTCGCGCAAGACATATGCCCGCGTCGCGCGATGTGCTGCGACACGCGAGGACCCCATCAAACATGGTGTAACGGCGAGGGATACCGTCTGGCGCGGTTCCGGTGGAAGCGTGCGCGTTGTCGCACGATCTCGCTGGTGATGTGTGCGCGCGCTGTTGGGTGCGCGCAACACCGTGAATTCGCATGTTACCTTGGCGGCGCGCGGGACTCTTCTACTATTTGGGCTGCGAGTACCAAACTGTCGCGACACGGGCTAGATTGAGCCCGCAAATTGGAGGGCCTGTAGCTCAGGTGGTTAGAGCGCACGCCTGATAAGCGTGAGGTCGGTAGTTCAACTCTACCCAGGCCCACTAATCAGAGGGTCGCTGCACTCGTCGCCGCGCCGACCACGATCTCGCCGGCCGCCGCGCCGCTCAGCGGGTCCAACAGGTAGACATGAATCAGGTTGACGGTGAGACCCGCCGACTGCAGGCCGTCGCCAGCGTGGACCCGTCGGCTTCGCTCCAATCACGATCGACGACTATGCGTGACTTGTTACTGGCTAAGCGGCCGGGAACAAATCGGCGTGGATCATGCGCCGGCCGCCAGCAGGTGAGGCGCGCAGCCGTGGCCGATCTGTGCGATCGACTGCTAGGCGTTCGCGATAATACGCAATCGTCTGCTGCAGCCCCTCCTGCAGGCTCACGACGGGCTTGTAGCCCAACCCCGCCTGCGCGCGCGCGATCGACGCCAGCGAGTGGCGCACGTCGCCCGTGCGCCCCGGTTCGTGCCGCGGCTCGAGATCGACGCCCACCAGGCCGGCGATCTCCTTCCACAAATCACGAATGCTCGTCGCCACACCGCATCCGATGTTGAATACGGCGCCGGCCACCAGCTCGGCGGGGGCGTGACAGGCGAGGAGGTTGGCCTCGACCACGTTCGTAACGAAGGTGAAATCGCGTGTCTGCTCGCCGTCGCCGTAGATCACCGGCGGCTTTTGCCGCACGGCGGCGGCGATGAACAACGGAATGACGGCGCCGTACTGGGAGTCGAGATTCTGTCGTGGCCCGAAAATATTGAAGTAGCGCAGCACGACCGTCTCGAGCCCATGCGTCAGCCAGAACGCCTGACAGTACGCCTCGGCGGAAAGTTTGGACGCGGCATACTCCGAGAGCGGACGCGGCAGCAGCCCCTCGTGAGTGGGGAGCTCTGTCGCATCCCCGTACGCGGCGGTCGACCCCGCGAACACGACGCGGCGCACCTTGGCCTCCTGCGCCGCGAGCAGGATGTTCAGCGTGGCGGTAACATTCGCGTGATGGGCGGTGATCGGATCGCGCGTCGAATGCGGGACTGAGGTGACAGCGGCGTGGTGCAGGATGAAATCCACGCCTTGCGTCGCGCGCCGGCAAACCTCGAGTCGTGCGGCGTTGCCGCGGATGAAGCGAACGCAATCCCGCACGGCGCGCAGATTCTCGCGACGCCCGGTCGAGAGGTCATCCAGGACGGTGACCTCGGCGCCGTCGCGAACGAGGCGCTCGACGAGATGCGAGCCGATAAATCCGGCGCCGCCGGTGACGAGGTAGCGCACGACGGTCGCTGCGGCACGAACCGCGCCATGGTGCTCGGTGTATTTCTTGCCGCGAGCGGGACGCCCGCGCGCTCGCGTTGTTGCGGTACGACCACACGTGTGTCGCCGCCGGCGCGGCGTGTGTTCATCGCTATGGTGTGTTCATCGCCTACGGAAGGAGCGCGACTGATGAGTTTTTTGTTGCGCGTGCGCCGCACCCCGGACCGACTGCTGCACCCCCTGCGCCGCCGCAAGGCGCTCGAGGCGCTGCGCGCGCGATCCCAGCCGCAAACGCTCCTCGTCCTGTGTCACGGCAATATTTGCCGCAGCCCTCTCGCCGGCGCGCTGCTCGGTCGCGAGCTCGCGCCGTTCGGCATCGAGGTGCAATCCGCGGGTTTCATTGGTTTCAACCGGCCCTCGCCCGATGAAGCTGTGGCCGCGGCGCGAGCCCACGGCGTCGACCTCGCCGGCCACCGCTCCCGCATCGCGACTGCCGACATGGTCCGCGCGGCCGACCTCATCGTGGTGATGGAGCAAGCGCAGCGGCGTCTCGTGTGTGAGCGTTTCGGGCGTCAGCCGAGGGATGTGATCCTGCTCGGAGACTTCGACCCCGTTCCGGTCGAGACGCGCATGATTCGCGACCCGGTGAACAACGGTCGCGAGGTATTCGAGCAAGTCTACGAGCGCATCGCCCGGTGCGTGCGGGCACTCGTCTCCGAGCTCGCGACGCCGGCGGCTAGTCCGGAGGCACTGCCGGGCTGACGTTGCGGCGTCGCAGGATCACCGCGGTCGTCGAACCGCCGAACACCCCCAGTCCGGCAGCCGCAAACTGGAGGAGCGGTGTCGGGCACAGTGGCAGGAGCGCCGGGGCGCCGAGCAGGCCGGCCACGGCGGCGGCGCCGATTGTCAAGCCGTCCCGTCGGGTGCGGGCCCAAAGCCCCGCCGGCAGCCACATCGCCGCCACCCAGGCGAGGCTGAGCGCCGTCTTGAGGAACGCCGGGAGACTCTCCGGATACATGAGGATCCCCCATCCGCTCCCCACTGTGGGGCCGAGCCCGGCGTCATCCGACCAGCCAACGCTCATCGCATACCGACCGCGAACCTCGTTTACAGTCACGTCGAGCGAGTCTCCCGGAGCGACGGAGCGCAAGGCATGCGGGAGGCGGACGTCCGGTTGATCGAGGTGCCACGCGGTGGCGCGCGTCCGCAGGCGAAACACGAGGTCGTCGCGATCTGGGCCGACGAGCAGCACCTCCCGGCTGCGCTCATCGTAAACGGCGAGGAAACCGCCCAAACCGCCCGGGCGCGATCCCGCGATCGCAGCGACGTGGAGCGAAAAGCCTTTGGGCGACCGCAAGAGGTCGCGCACGGCTCCCGAGCTGGCAATGCGTCCCTCAGGCACGCCGACATCACCGATCGTGGCATATCGCACACGCCCTGGATACCACGCCAGATGCACGAAGTGCGGGGCCCAAACAGCCGCGTAGTCGCCCGGTGGGAACGCAGGAGCGAGGAGCCATCCAGTGACGTAGCACAGCGCGGCCGCGCCGAAGGCTGCGGCGCGACACAGGCGTGCGGCTCCCTTCCCGGCCGGCAGCAACCAGGACCACACCCTGGGAACGAGGGCGGCGCCTAGCCCCGCTCCGAGAGCGTTGGAGAGCACATCGCCCAAACTGGGATCGCGCCCGGGGATGTACAGCTGCGCGAACTCGACGCCGGCCGACAGCAGCGCCCCGACGAGAAAACAGCGCGCCCACGGCATGCCGGTGGCGGCGAGAGCGGCGCCAAGGGGCAGAAAGAGGAGAATGTTGATGAGGGCGTCGGCAATCCCACGCTCGCCACAGAGCAAGCATCCGAGCCAGGGCACCGGATCGCCGCCGCTGATCGGGAATAGAGTGGCGGTGAGAATCGCGGCCACCGCCGCGGCAAGGAACCAGCGCTGCTGGAGGGTCGCGGGCATGCGGCGAAGATGGATTAACCCCGTTGTGGCGGGAAGGCCATACGCCGTCGACGCCGCGCAGCACTCGCCCCGCGTCTACCGCATCAGATCATGCTTGACCGCAGACCAGGGGTTGGCCCAAACCTTGCCGCGCAAGGGACGACGATTCGCGGGTTTCTCCTCAATCAATCGTCCGACGCTGCGGTGTGTGGCGCGGGCCCGACAGGGAGACGGCGTGATGGCCAGACGGACCACGATCGCAGGATTGGTGGGAGTCGCGCTGCTCGCGGCGAACTGTCGTGAGGCCGCCGGCCCCGAGCGCCGGGATCTCGGCGTCCCGCGCCTTGACGTGGCGGCGGCCGGGTCCGGGATTGCCTTCGACACACTGAGCAGCACGCTCGAAACCTTTAGCCAGAACTTCATCATCAAAGGGTTCAACCCTCGGAACCCGCACCACGGCGACGCGATCATCGCCACCTTCTACTGGCTCGGCTCGACCAACATCATCGACTCGGTGACCGACCACCTGACCCTGCCCGGCTTTCCCCCGGTCGGTAACAAGTACAACCTCGTCGAGTACAACACCGCGGGCGGCCTCTCGATGGCCACTTACGTTGCCACGAACGTCACGGGGTATCCCGACCCGAACCCGCCCAACGACTCGGTCCTTGCGGTGCGCGCGAACCTCCGGGACTCTGTTGTGGTTCGCGGCATCGTGATCTCCGCGTGGAGCGGGGTGGCGGGGACGTTCGCCGGGGCGGTGGGTGCGCACCGGGACAGCTCGGGCACGGCGTCGTCGGACGCGCTCGTCGGTCCCGGGGCGATCCAGGTCAACGCAGGGGCGCTGGCCTATGGTTCGACGATGTCGAACGCGCAGGCCGGCCGCTTCCCGCCCACGGGCTTCAAACAGATGGTCACGATGGGTAACGCGTCGGTGCAGACGGAGACGGATACTGCGCTGCAGACCAACGCGGGCACGGTCGATCCCAAGTGGCAATGGTTTTTCAGCGCCGACGCGCGCTGCACGCCCACCACGCCGTGCACCTGGCTGGCCTCCATACTCGCGCTCAATCCGGGGACAACGGTACCGCCGCCGAACCAGCCGCCGGTCGCGTCGTTCACGAAGAGCTGCACGGGGCTGACCTGCAGCTTCACCAGCACGAGCACGGATCCTGACGGGACGATCGCCAGCTACAGCTGGACGTTCGGCGACGGTGGTACGTCGACAGCGCAGA
>JBKPDZ010000108.1:0-21591 GCA_046728135.1 Gemmatimonadota bacterium
GCTCCACCTGATCGAGGACTTCCTGATCGGTGACTTTGATCGACGTATCGCGTTCCGCCTGCTGCACCAGTATTTCCAGCTCGATCAGCCGGTCCAGAATCTGGCGCCGCAGCGTCGCGAGACCGGCGGAGTCGGTCGGCAGCGTCGTCCCCTGCGCCTGCTGCTGGACCATTTCTTCATCGATCTGCGACGCCAAGATGGGCCGCGTACCCACGATCGCGACGATGCGATCGAGCGTCTGGTCCGGTGCCGGCGCCTGGATAAGGACGGTCAGCAACAAGCACAGAGCATTCATCGCGGTGGCCCCCCGCGCACCCGCCCGCCCTGCTGGTGTCGAGTGGTGTCGATCGGTGGCGGTCCGGGCGCGGGCGTCATGCGGGGGGCCCCCCCCCCTCCCGCGCCAGCCCCACCGGCTTGTGCGGAATCGGCACGAAGCTCCTCGCCGCGCTCCGCGGCGCGCCGAATGCCAGCCTCATCTACACTCCACCGTCCTTGATCACGGAGTCGCTCGGCCAGGAATATCGGCACGGGGAAATAACGTGCGCGCTTCTTGAGGACGCGGTCCAGGTAATCGTTGACGCGGGCGGAGGCGAAATTCACGCGCGCTTCCGACGATGCGCCGGCCGAATCCCGCAGTACCTCGGGCGTCAGATTCAGAATCGCCGTGAGCATCGCGATCGTGGAGTCATGCTCCTCGCGAATTTGACGCCAATCGTCCGGACTCAGTGTGATCCGGGCGGAATCGGCCTGCTCCAGCAAGAGTTGCCGTTGCGCGATCGCCTTGAGGAACTGGCTGATTTGCTGATCGCCGGCCGTCGGCAGCGACTGCACGAGCTGGGGGTTCAGCGCTCCCAGCCAGCGCATCAGATCACGCACCCTGAGCGCGCCGCCGCGATACGTGACGAGCACGCGATTGCTGGTGCGCGCCGCGTCGAGATCCTGCGCGGCGTTGCGCACGTATTCGGGCGCCCGATCCACGGGCTTGATGCGACGCTTGATATCGAGGCTGTCGACGTATATCGAATCCAGCTCCCGGGTGATCCGCGACTCCAGGCCCACGCGAAACGAGTCCCGCACCTCGGCCAGGGGCGGACGCCGAATGATGTGATAGCCAAACTGGGTCTTCACGATAGGGCTGACGGCGCCCGGCGCGAGCTGCCAGGCGACCGAATCGAACTCGCGGACGAACTGGCCGGGCGTCGCGAGCCCCAACGACCCGCCGGCCGCCTTGGCGCTGGGATCTTCCGAGTAGCGCACGGCCAGCTGCGCAAACCGAGCTCCCGCCATGCGCGCCTGCGGCAGCACCTGCTCGGCCTGCCGATGCTTGCGTTTGTCGATACTGTCCGCGGCGTTCTGGGGCACCTGAAACAAAATGTGCTGGAACACGCGGACCTGGCCCGCTGCGTAGGCGGAGTCTACCTGCTGCGGTGTGAGACTCTCTCGAGCGGTGAGCCGGTTGTGCAGCTTTTGCCATTTCAGTTGTGAGACCATGGGCCACATCGTGGCCGCGGCGGTCGCCGAATCGTGCAGATCCTTGCCGCCGGCGAGCGCTTCGGCGAACAAAGTGTAGTCGACCCACGCGTGGGACACCCGGCCAAGCGTCAGTGGATCGAGCGGCAGATCTTTGTTCTCGCCGGCCCAGCCGGCGAGTCGGTCCACCGTGAGAGTCTGGTCATTGGCACGCGCGACAACGTCCGCGCGGGACGAAAACGCGTCGCGGAGCGCCGCGCATCCAACCAGTGCAAAGGGCAATACGACCAGACTCAAACGTCGCATCCGTGTCCTCTCTCTATTGACGGTGATGATCCCGGAGTACCGCCGTGAGCGCCCGGACCAGACCGGGGCCGATCGACTCTCCGCCAAGCCGGCGGAGCCTGAGCGAGAGCGGCACCGCGCGCCGCACGTCTGCTTCGAACTGCACGGCCTCGAGCGCCACCTGTAGGCCCGCGAGCCGCGGCGCCGCATCACGACGGAACGTCAGCCGCGCTTCGTCGCCTTTGATCAAGACCGTCTCCAAACCTGCGTGCGCGCCCAGCGCGCGCAGCTCGGCGACCAGCAACAGGCGCTCCGCGTCCGCCGGCAGCGGCCCAAAACGATCACGCAACTCGTCACGGACGGCTTGAATCTCACCTGGTTGCTCCGCCCGCGCCAGCCGCCGATAGAGATCGAGCTTCGCATCGTCGTCGGAGACGTATTCGTCGGGCAGGTGCGCGGGCGCATCGAGCGTCACATCCGGCGGCGCCCACTCTTCCCTCTTCCCGCGTCCCCCTTCCCCGGTTTTCAGTCCACGCACCGTTTCTTCCAGCCACCGCAAGTACATGTCAAAGCCGACCGCCTGGACGTGCCCCGACTGCTCACCGCCAAGCAGGTTCCCGGCGCCGCGCAGCTCGAGATCGCGCAGCGCGATGCGGTAACCCGATCCCAAATCAGTATGATGCTCGAGCACCTGCAAGCGTTCCTCCGCGAGGGGCTCGACCAGGTCCGGCACGAGCAGGTAACAAAACGCACGCCGGTGGCTGCGCCCCACGCGTCCCCGCAGCTGGTAGAGCTGGGCCAGTCCGAGCCGGTCCGCGCGGTCGACGATCATCGTGTTCGCGTTCGGCACGTCGAGTCCTGACTCGACGATCATCGTGGACACGAGAACGTCCACTTCGCCGCGCACGAATCGCCCCATGACCGCTTCGAGATCGGCTTCCCGCATCTCCCCGTGCGCCACCGCGAGCCGCGCGCGCGGCGCGAGCGCCTGCACCCGTGCGGCGAGCGTCTCGATCGTCTCGATCCGGTTGTGGACGAAGTACACCTGGCCGCCCCGGTCCAGCTCGCGCGCCATCGCTTCCTCGAGCAGCGCGTCGTCCCACGGCTCCACGAACGTGAGCACTGGCGACCGGTCCTTGGGCGCCGTCTCGAGCAAGGTGAGGTCGCGCAGCCCCGCGAGCGACAGATGGAGCGTTCGTGGGATGGGCGTGGCGGTCAGCGTTAGAACATCGACGCTCAGCTTCAACGCTTTGAGACGCTCTTTGTGCCGTACGCCGAAGCGATGCTCCTCATCCACGATGAGGAGACCCAGGTCTTTGAACGTGACATCAGGGGACAGCAGCCGGTGCGTGCCGATTACGATGTCCAACTCGCCGCCGGAGAGGCGCTGCACGATTGGCGCGGACTCCTTGGTGCTGCGAAACCGCGACAGCACCTCGATGCGCACCGGATAGTCGGCCAGTCGTTCGCGGAATGTGCGGCCGTGCTGCTCGGCGAGAATCGTGGTCGGGACGAGCACGGCGACTTGCTTGCCCGCCTGCACTGCCTTGAAGGCGCCCCGCACCGCCACTTCGGTCTTGCCGTATCCGACATCGCCCACCAGCAACCGGTCCATCGGACGGGCGCGCTCCATATCGCGCTTGACCTCGTCTGAGGCACGGCGCTGGTCGGGAGTGTCTTCATAAAGGAAAGAGGACTCCAGCTCGCGCTGCCAAGGCGTATCGGTCGGGAAGGCGTAGCCGTGCGCGAGCTGGCGGCGCGCGTACAGATCCAGCAATTCCGCCGCCATGGCGCGAATCGCGGCCCGCGTCTTATCGCGCTGTCGTTGCCAGGTCGTCGCGCCGAGGCGATGCAGGCGCGGTGGCGGCGCCTCGCCATCCCCGACCGTCCGATACGGTTCGAGCTGGTCGATCCGGTAGAGGGGGACGTTCAGGCGATCGCCCCCCTCGTACTCCACCACGGCGACCTCGAGCGTGGCGCCATCCGAGCCGACGGAGATGGTCTGCAGGCCGCGATAGATGCCGATGCCGTGCTCGAGGTGTACGACGTATCCACCCGGCGTGAGGGGTCGAGACGCAGCAGCCGTGACTGCGCTGCGGTAGCGGCGCGGGCGGCGCAGCCGCCGCGCGCGGCGAAAGATCTCGTGATCGGTGAGCACCCGCAGCACGGGCATGATGAATCCGCCATCGAGCGCACCCACCGCGAGCATCGCGCGATCTGAGCCAAGCAGCTCTTCGAGACGCTCGAGCTGCCCTTCGTTGTCGCACAAGATCACGGTCGCCGGCGGCTCGGCGATGATGTGGCGCAGACGCTTCATGTCCCGGTCGACATGGTCTGGGGGGGCAAGCGGGAAGCGCTGCTCCGTCTCCGCGTCGCTTACCGCGATGTGCGCGAGACGGTTGAGTCTCGTCCGCCACGCCGCGGGATCTACGAGCAACTCCCCCCGTGGCGGCGGCTCCTCCCCCATGCGGCGCGCGACTTCGAGATGGTGGGCTGCGTCCGCCCAGGCGCGTTCGACTTCTCGCTCGACGGCTGATGCCTGGTCGGTGACGATGATGGTGTCCGTGGGCAGGAGCTCCAACAGGTTCGTCTGTCGGGGCGCAGCATGCCCCGCCGCATGGACATCCCCTTGCAACGATTCCGCGCCCACAGGCAGCACCGTGACGCGATTCAGCGCTTCACCGGACCGTTGTGTGTCGAGATCGAAGCTCCGCACGGATGCGATCTCGTCGCCCCACCATTCGATGCGCGCTGGGGTCGCCATGCCGAATCCGTACACGTCGAGAATGCCGCCCCGCACGCTGTACTGGGCGACTTCGGTGACGGTGGGTACGCGCTCGTACCCCATGGCCTCGAGGCGCTCCGTGGTGTCCGTCAGACGCCTTTCCTCTTTCCCGACCTCGATCACGAGGCGCCGCTGCTCGAGTGCCGCTGGTACGGCAGTCCGCTCCGCCGTGGCGCGCGCGGTCGTGATCAGCACGCGCACCGCGCCGCGCAGCAGCGCATCGATCGTTTCTATGCGCTCGCCGGCGAGCTCGTAATGCGGCTCTTCGGCACCGAGCGACTCGCGCTGGGGATACAGGGCGGTCATGTCGGAGCCGAGCAGCGTTTGGAGATCGGCGAGCCAGCGTTCACCGTCCGCGGGCGTGGGCGCGACGATAGCGAACACCCGCTGTGGCAGGCGGCGAGCGAGCGTGGACACGAGGACGGCGGGACTCGAGCCGGGGAGGCCACCTACACCCACACGCGTGCCCGGTGACGGCAGACGCTCGATGAGCGAGCGGGTGGCGGGCAGCTCCTCGAACCGCTCGAGCAGGAAGTCGAGGGCCATCAGCGCGTGCGCGTCGCGACGACCAGCTCGAGCGCGGCGAGCAGCAAGGCCAACACGAGCAGTATGGCGCTCGCATCCGCGCGCCGTGTCCCCGAGAACGCCTCGGCCGACAACGCGTTCGCGCTCAATACCTCGACGCGATCTCGTCCGCCGAATGCCGCCGTCACCAGCGCCGGTGTGGCGGGCGTGAGATCGGATTCGCGCGCGTCGGGACCGAAAACCGTCGCCCCCACCGTATCCGTGCCGCGCATCCGGAACTCCACGCGCGGCGCACCCTCTGCGGCATTGACATCCGCCTCACCGATCACGATCCGATTCACGAGTGCATCGACGAACGGCACGAATCCAGGCGCCGTCGGCAATGACGTCCACGCCGTGTCGAGCCGGCTTCCGAGCAACACAACGTTCCCGGAGCGCACCAACCACGGATCTCCGTTGACGGTGGCCAGCACCTCGTCGGACGCACCCTCGAGCCGGTAACGACGCGCGACCGGTGTGCCCGCGAGCGCGGTGAGTCGCGGCGCCGCAATGGTTCCCGGCGTGCCCGGCGGTCCCCAGTACCACGGAACGCCGCGGGCCGCGAGTGCTCGATTCGCCTGGCCGACGAGCGCTGGGTCGGCGGGCGGCTGCACGATAGCGTGTGGCGCCGCCGGTGGCGCAGCCTCGCCGCCACTGATCACAACGTCACGACCGTCGCTGACGCGCCGTCCTTGCTGCAGCACCGCCAGCGCCGCCGCAACGAATGAGCCGGCCCCTGGCGCAGCGGTCACACGCGCTGCCGGCGCAACGCGCCAGGCGAAGGGACGACGATCGTCGGCCCGCAGCTCGTCGGGTTCGAGGGCCGCCTCGCCCAGCCACCAACCCGGCGCCAGAGATTGTACGGGTAACGAAACGGTCACCGCCGACCGCGTCGCGCCCCCCTCACCAGGTGTCGCGAGACCCCGAGCAGCGATTTCTCCGCTCCCCCTCTCGCGGTCACGTCGTGCGCCGCCAATCCGAATCGTGACAGGCACTGGTTGCGGGTTATCGCCGCCCGCGACCGTCGACCTGCTGAGCTCGATGACCGCTGCCCCTTCCGACACCGTGACCGATGCGATACCGCGGTTCGTGACCGCGCTGCCAGGCTGGAGCGCGAGAATGCGGACGCCACGCGGAACATCGGCGTGACCCACTGCCAGAGCCGTGCGCTGCAAGTCGCTCAAGACATGCACTTCGCGTCCGGGAAGTGGTTGGGCGTCCACCGTGCGAGCTGCACGTCCGACGGCGTCGACGAGGTCCAGCCGCTGCCAGCCCGCATGTGTGCTGTCGAGGATCGCGAGCAGCGCGTCACGCATGCCCGCTCGCAGGACACCGTCGCATAGCATCAGCCACATCCGATCGGCAGCGGTCGTCCGGGCAAGTGAGGAACGCGCCACGACGCGCAGCCGATCGAGCACGACGCCCCCGCTCACCACCGCCCCCGATGACGGAGAGTTGTCGAGTATGATGACCACTGCCGTCGGCTGGTGGGCACCACCTCCCCGTACTGGGACCAGCGGCCGCGCCGCCGCCAGCACGATCACGACGATCAAGGCTGTCCGGAGCAGCAAGAGCAGCAAATGCCGCAACTTCAGCCGTCGAGCGCTCTCCCGCTCGGCTGCACTGAGATAGCGCACGGGCGGAAAGTCGAGCTCGGGCGGAACGCGTCGCTGGAGAAGGTGCAGGAGTGCCGGGATCGCCGCGGCGGCGAGTCCCAACAACGCCAACGGATGAAGGAAGCTCACGTCAACAGACGGAGCGCAAGGCCAAAGGGCATGTCGGTCTGTACGTGATGGTAGCTGATGCCATGGCGCCGGCAGGCCTTGCGCCACGCCGCGATTTCTCGCCGCACGGTATCGGCGTACGCACGAGCCAGCTCGCGCGGCCGCACCACCACACTGACCGATGACTCCGGATCGCGGAAGCGAACCTCGGGCGGACCGCTGAGCTCTACCTCGGCGGGATCCATCAGATGAAACACGATGACCTGGTGCCCGCGGTGGCGCAGGTACCGAAGCGCTGCGAGGGCCAACTCGCGATCGAACAGCAAATCGGAGACCAACACCACCATACCCCGGCGGGCGAGCAGCGCGGTGAGTCGCTGTAGCGCCGCGTGCGCTGCCGTACCCTGCCCATCCGGCGTATCAAGCAGGCCGCGCACGATCCGCGTCCACTGACCCGCTTTCACGCGGGCGGGAATCACTTGCCGCACCTGTTCGTCGAAGGTGACGAGGCCGGTCGCGTCACGTTGTCGAAGCAGGATCAGCGCCAATGCCGCAGCCAGGCGGTCAGCGTATGCGCGCTTGGTGAGTCGCTCCGGCGTGCCGTGCCAAGCCATGGAGCGGCTGGCATCCAGGAGGATCATGGCGCGCAGATTGGTTTCTTCTTCAAACTGCTTCACGAACAAGCGGTCGGAGCGACCCAGAATTCGCCAGTCGAGGTACCGCAGCTCGTCGCCAGCTTGGTAGGCTCTGTGCTCTGTGAACTCGACGGAGAATCCACGAAACGGCGACCGGTGGACGCCTGCCAGGAAACCCTCGACGACGCCTTCGGCGACGATTTCGATGCCCCCGAGGTGGGCGACTTCCGCAGGATCGAGAAGATCTAGGCGCTGAGCCAAGAAATGTCCTTACCGTGGGACAACCCGAACAAACTGCTGCTTGGCCAAGTCATTATAGCGATATAATTTAGGCGCATTCGGCTTATGGCACAGTCCCTGCCCCAGGGCGCGGCGGGAGGCTCCATGTTCACACCTATCACGTTGCTCAGCTTGGCCCTCGTGTCCCCGCCGGCCGTCAGGGCGGTGGCTCCGAGTATCTACCGCCCTCGGATCGAGCTGTGGACGAATCGTGGCGAGGGGGCCGTTTATACCCGCGGTGAGCGGGTGCGGCTCTTTTTCCACCTCGATCAGGACGCCTACGTAACGATCTTCCGTGTAGACACGGACGGTCGTGTTCGCGTGCTGTTCCCCCGCGACCCGTGGGAAGACAACTTCGCGCGCGGCGGCCGGGACCTCGAGGTCGATGGCCGGCAGCTCGGGAGCGACGCCTTTACGATCGACGACTATCCGGGCGTGGGCTACCTCTTCGCGGTCACATCGGCTGATGCGTTCGTCTACGACCAACTCGAGAGCGGCGATCATTGGGACTATCGCGTCATCGCGGACGGCCGTGTGCGTGGCGATCCATACGTAGCCATGACCGATCTCGCGCAGCGCATTGTGCCGGAGGGCTACGCCGACTGGGACTACGACGTCGTTTCGTACAACGTCGGCCAGCATTACGACTATCCTCGTTTCCTGTGCTATGACTGCCATACGTACGTCAGCTATTCGTACTGGGACCCGTACTACACCTCGTGCGTTCGCTTCCGCATGTTCGTGTACGACGACCCCTGGTACTATCCGTATCGCTATTACGGCGGCAGCCGCGTCGTCTTCGTGCGGCCCTATCGCCCGCAGCCTCGCTTCATCTTTAAGGACTGGGGATCGGACCGGCCCAGCCGCGAAGGTTTCGTCTCGCGCGAACGCGAGCGCCCAGTCAACGACAACGGGCGTCGCGGGGTGACGGGACGTGATCTGGGTGGCCTGGGCATCATTCCGCCCCCCGCTGTGCGCGACCGACGCAATCGTCCTGGCGATGACCGGAACAACGGGAATAACGGGAACAATGGCAACGATCGCGGCAACAACGGCAACGACGATCGCGGTAATGGACGCCGCGAACATCCGGATCACCCGGAACATCCTGATCGTCCCGATCACCCGGAACATCCGGATCACCCTGAGCACCCGAACAATCCGGGTCGCCGTGATCGCCCTGACAGCAGGTCTGTGGATCGGCCCATGGTACTACCACGGGCGGATGAGTCGCGAGGAAATCCGGGAGTTCGCGACGCGGAGCCACGGCGGATCGAGCCGCGCAATGAGCCGCGGAGCGAGCCGCGGAGTCAGCCGCGCGCAGAGCCTCGTACCGAGCCGCGCAGCCAACCGCAGCCGCGCGCGGAACCGCGGCGCGATCCGCCACGCGAATCGTCGAAGCCACGCAACGAGCCTGAGGTGCGGCGGCGCAAGCCCTGAACGTTCAGACTGAAACCTGACGCGCCCGATCGTAGTCGCATACGGTCGGGCGCGTTACCTTTTTCTTGCCCTTTTCGTTCTAGAGGTTCGCTCTTGGTCGCGCTGCTCCTCGTCATGCTTACACAATCGCCTGCCGCCATTCAGCGGGCGGTCCAGACGATTTCCCCTGATGACATCCGCCGCCGTATCAACATCATCGCCGACGATTCGATGAAAGGTCGCGACACGCCGAGTCGCGAGCTCGATGAAGTCGCGGCGTACCTGGCTGGCGAATACCGGCGGTTGAAGCTGAAGCCGGGCGGTGACCGCGGCACGTTCGTCCAGCACTATCCGGTGAACCGTGTGCAGATTCTCGCCGACAGCTCGGTGGCGTTCGTGCACGGCGGTCCCGGCGCGACGCTGAAATACGGCACCGACTTCATCTTCGGCGGCAACATGTTCACCAGCGGCGATTACGCGGGTGAGCTGGTGCTCGTGACTGGACCACTCAGCGCGCCCACCGCCGACACCGCACAACTCGCGGGCAAGATGGTCCTGCTGGCAGTCCCGCGGCTGCGTGGTGCGGACCGCGAGCGTGTATTGAATTGGAAGCCTGCCGGTGTCGTCCTCGTCAGCAATGCCCCCGATTCCATGTGGACCAGCCTGGTGACGCGAGGAACCCGGCCGCAACCGCGGAATCCGAGCCGGCCAGTCGGCGGACCGATCGTACTCACGGTCCGGACCGCCGCGCTACAACCGGTGGCGGCGGCGCTCGGTGCCGAAATCGGCGCGCCTCAATCCAGCAGCGCCTTCACGGTGAAGCCGTTGGCCGGCGCGCAGCTACACGTGCATGCACGGATTCAGCCGGCGGGTCGCGCGCTGGCGCCGAATGTGGTGGCCATTCTCGAGGGGAGTGATGCGACGCTCAAGAACGAATACATCGTCTTCAGCGCGCACATGGACCATATCGGCGTCGCGGGGCCGCGCGGCAGCGGGCAATGCCAGGCGCGGGGCGCAGACTCGATCTGCAATGGTGCTGACGACGACGGCTCCGGAACGGTCGCGGTGGTGGAGATCGCCGAGGCCTTCGCCGGCATGACGCCGCGGCCAAAGCGCTCGATCATCTTTCTGAACGTGAGCGGTGAGGAAAAAGGGCTGTGGGGCAGCGAGTACTTCACCAATCACCCAGCTGTGCCGATCACCAGCATCGTCGCCGATCTCAATATGGACATGGTCGGCCGCAACTGGCGGGATACGATCGTGGCGATCGGCAAAGAGCACTCGGATCTGGGTGCGACCCTGAACCGCATCGCCGCCTCGCATCCCGAGCTGCACATGCAGCCCATCGATGACATCTGGCCCGAACAAGACTTCTACCGCCGGTCCGACCACTTCAACTTCGCAAGGAAAGGCGTGCCGATTCTTTTCTTCTTCAACGGAACGCACGAGGATTACCACCAGGTGGGCGACTCGCCGGACAAGATCGACACAGAGAAAGAGTCGCGCGTGGCGCAGCTCGTCTTTTACCTCGGTCTCGAGGTCGCAAACGCATCCGAGCGCCCGAAATGGAACCCCGATAGCTACCGGGAGATCGTCGGGCGGTAGCGCGTAGGCGACACACCTCTGGCGCGGGCGTCACGCGCTCGCGCATCTTGGCTGTGTGAGGGTGTTGATTGTCGAAGACGACCCCGAGCTGGCCGGTTTGCTGCGCGATGGCCTGCGCGAGCATCGGATCGACCCCGCGTTGGCGACGACCTTTACGGACGGACAGGCCCGGGCGCAGGACGGCGACTACGACGTCATCGTCCTCGACGTCCGCCTGCCGGGTGGTAGCGGGCTCGATCTGTGCGCGCAGCTGCGCCGCAGCGCAGTGCAGACTCCCGTCCTCATGTTGACCGCGCTGGATGCCGTCGATGATCGCGTCCGTGGCTTGACCGCCGGAGCTGACGACTATCTCACCAAACCGTTCGCCTTTCGCGAGCTGATCGCGCGGCTGCACGCGCTCGCCCGCCGGCGTGCACAAGCACTCACCCCTGCAACACTGCGCGTCGCGGATCTCGAAATGGACGTGGGAGCACGCGTGGTGCGGCGAGCCGGCCAGCCCATCGCATTGACCACGAAAGAGTTTGCGCTGCTAGAGTTTCTCCTGCGTCATGCCGGGCACGTCGTCGATCGCGGCGCGATCACGGCCCACATCTGGGACGACAATCACGATCCGTTCGCGAACGTCCTGGAGGTTCTGGTACGCCGATTGCGCACTAAGATCGACGTTGGGTTCGAACCGAAACTGCTCACGACAGTCCGCGGTGCGGGCTACCGGCTGGGGGGGTGAGCGCGATGACGCCGCTCGACCGTCTGCGGCTGCGCCTGACCCTGTGGTACGCGGGCGTCCTCACGTTGATTGTGGTGCTCCTCGGCGGAGGCACCTTCGCCGCGATTAGGCACCAGATGTCGCGGCAACTCGACGCGTCCCTCAAGGCCGCGACGGCGGCCGTGATGCAGGCGACATTGATCCGCGAAGTGGAGCGCGCGCGCGCACCGGCCGGCGTCGCTGACGCCGTCGCCGAGCTCCGGATCCCCGACCGCTCGCTCTATCTACTCGACAGCGTCGGACAGGCCATCGTCCCCGCTCATGCGGATGGCTGGATTGCGAATGCCGCGCGGCAGGCCGCGCGCGAGGGATCGGCCGATGTGGATCGCGACGCGCCCGGCGAGCCCGAGTTTCGGCTGCATGCCGAGCGATTCAGCGGCGGCACGGGGATCACGTACGTGGCCGCGAGCGTCGCCGACCGCATGGAGCTCGAGGAGAAGTACGGCTCCTTGATCGTGACGTTCGGCGCGGCGGCGCTCGCCGCGCTGCTGCTGGTGGCGGGAGGTGGGTATGTCCTGATCCGCCAGTCGACCGCGCCGGTCGAGCGGTCCATGGAGCAAATGCGGCGTTTCATGGCCGACGCGGCTCACGAATTGCGCACGCCGATCACCTTGCTGCGCACGCGGACGGAAGTGGCGCTCGCGCAGCCGCGCGATGCCGCCGGGGATGCCGCCGCATTTCAGGCGATCGAGCGGGAAGCGGATCGACTGGGAGGCATCGTCAGCGACTTGCTGTTACTCGCGCGCGCCGATGCTGGAGAGCGCCGAGTCGTGCGTGGATCACTCTATCTGGACGACGTGGCGTCCCAAGCGGTCGCCGCCGTCCGCACGCTCGCCGAGCGCAAGGGAGTGGCGCTGATCGTCGGGTCGTTCGAGGAGGCGCAGATCCTGGGCGATACCGAGCTCGTCGAACGCTTGCTGCTGATCGTGCTGGACAACGCGATCAAGTATACCCCGGAGGGTGGGCAGGTCCGCCTCGACGTTACGGCGCGCGACGGGAAACGTTCGGTGATCGTCTCGGACAGCGGCGTCGGCATTCCGGCCGCAGAGATGCCACGGATCTTCGAGCGGTTCTACCGCGGCGACAGCGCCCGCAGCCGTGGTGAAGGCGCCGGCCTGGGGCTCCCCATCGCGCGCTGGATCGCCGACCTGCACAACGCGCGGATTTCGATCTCCTCCGACACCGGCGGCACACGCGTCCAGATCGATTTTCCACCGGGGGCTGTAAGCATCCTGTAAGGTGGGCTGGCTAGTTTCCCGCCATGCTGCCGCTGGTTCTGGCGCTGCTCGCTCAACAACCGGTAACGCGCGCGGATGCCGCAGCGGCCGCGCTCGCGCGCGGCGCGCGCGTGGCGCTCGGGCGGGCGGATACCATCGCGGCTCTCGGTGCCGCACGAACCGCGCGTGCGTTCCCGAATCCCACTGTCTCGGGCAGCTACACCAAGGACACACCCAACTATCACCTGTTGAGCGATCTGCCACTGGATCTGCCGTGGCTGCGCGGCCCGCGCATCGGCGCGGCGGAAGCCGCCCGGGACGCGGCGCGGTCACAATTCGCCTTTGATCGCGCCGGCATGCTCTTTGACGTCGATACCACCTATTCCCGAGCCCTGGCGACCGCGATGCACGCGCGACTCTCGCGCCGTACCGCCGACGATGCCGACAGCCTTCTGAAGATCGCGCGGCTGCGGCGTGACGTCGGCGATGTGAGCGAGCTCGATGTGCGCCTCGCCGCCGTGAACGCCGGTCAACTACTAAATGCCGCCAGCGACGACTCGCTCACCGCGCTCGGCACCCTGCTCGACCTGCAGCTGCAGATGGGACTCGCCGGCGATACGCCGGCAATCGTGCTGGTCGATTCGCTCGCCGCTCCGGAAGATACGGCCCCCCCGGTCACCGAGGGGACGACCATGCCCGGTGAGTATCTGCCCGTCGCGGCCGCCGCCGCGCGTCTCCGCGCGGCCGAGCGGACGCTGTCGTTCACACGCGCCAGCCGATTCGCGCCCAGTGTCGAGTTCGGCGTCGACAAGGGCGATCCGGCGAGCGCCCGGCCGAATGAGCTCTTGCCGGTCATCGGGTTTTCCCTGCCGTTCCCGCTGTTCAATCGCAGCGGTGGCGAGGTGACGCGGGCGACCGCCGAGCGGGACCGCGCGCGCGTGGCGCTCGACCTGACGCGCCGCGAGACGGATGCCGCGGTGGCCCACGCACGCCGCGAGCTGGTGGCGGCGCGGGATCGCGCGCGGCGCTCCGCCGATCTGGTGGCGAGTGCCAATCGCATCGCGGCCATGTCGATCCAGGCATATGGAGAAGGCGCCGTGGCGCTGGCGAACGTGATCGAAGCGCAGCGCAACGCGCGCGAGATCCTGGCGCGCTACATCGACGATCTCGCCGCCGCCGACGCGGCGCGGCGCGCGCTGCGCTGGCTCACCATGACAGCGAGCGAGCGATGACGCTGCACCGGCTGGGTGGGCTAGCTCTCGTGATCCTCGCCGCGGCATGTAGGGGGCGAGGCGAGGCGAAGCAATCAAATGAGGAAGCCGGCGTCGTTGGCGTCGGCACCGCCGTCGCCACGCGCGAGTCCTTCCTGCAAACCGTGAACGCGATCGGAACGGTGAGTGCGCGGCCGGGACGCTACGCCGCGCTCGCGCCGCCCGGTCCCACGCGCGTGGCGCGTATTTTCGTGGTCGCGGGGCAGCGCGTCTCGCAGGGCGATTCACTGATCGAGTTCGAGCGCGCGCCGTTCGAGGCGGCGGCCCAGAGCACCGCCGCAACACTCGCGAATGCCGAACGCGGTTACGCGCGCGCCGCACGACTTGCGCAGGCCGGCATTCTGCCTCAGAAGGAGGCGGATCAGGCCGCCGCCGATCTTGCGGCTGCGCGGTCCGCTGATGTAACGGCACGCCGCGCGCTCGAGCTCGCCACCTTGCGCGCGCCCATCGCGGGTGTCGTGACCCGCATGACCGCGGTCCTCGGCGCTTCGGTCGATCAAAGTCAAGCGCTCGTCGAAGTTGCCGATCCCGGGGCCCTCGACATCCTGTTGAACGTCTCGCCCGGCGAGGCGAGCCGAATCCACGCCGGCGACACGCTGTCGTTGACGAGTGGCGAAGGCGCCGCGGCGGAGCACCTCGGCACCGCGACCGTCGTCAGCGTCGCGGTCGCGATCGATTCCGCATCTCGAGCGGTCGCCATCCGGGCCCGCGTTGGCCGATCCGCGCGGGTCCTCCGCATCGGTGAATCCGTGTTTGGTCGGATAGTCACTGACGTACACGCGGACGCGATCACGATCCCGGTCGAGGCGCTCGTACCCGAAGGCGAGGCATTTCGGGTGTTTGTCGTGGACTCGGCGGGGATGGCGCACGCCCGTCCCGTGGTCGTCGGCGGCCGATCCGAGACCCGCGCGGAAATCGTGCAAGGGCTCGTCGCCGGCGAGCGCGTCGTCACGACGGGCGCGTACGGAGTGACGGACAGCGCGAAGATCCGGCCGGTCCAGCCGTGACGTTGTTCGAGCTGCTGAGCCGCCAGCGACGGTTTGTCTATCTCATCGTCGGCATCCTGGGTGTCGCCGGCGTCTGGGCCGCGCTGCGGCTCCCCTCCGCGATCTATCCAGAGCTCCGGTTTTCGCGAATCACCGTTGTCGCCGAGGGTTCGACGCTGGGGGCTCGGCAAATCGTGTTCAGCGTCACGCGTCCCCTGGAAGAAGCGGTGAGCATCGTGCCGGGCGTCACGCGCGTGCGCTCGCACACGATTCGCGGCGCGGCGGAAATCTCTATCACGTTCGCATCCGGCACCGACATGGATCGCGCGTTGCAGCTGGTGCGCGCCCGGGTGAATCAGATCCAAGCGACGCTGCCCGCCGATCTCGACATCGAGATCGAGCAGCTCACTCCCTCGCTCTTCCCCATTGTCTCCTACAATGTCGAGGGAGGCGATCCGGCGACGCTCTACGATCTGGCACGCTACGACATCAAGCCGCTGATCTCGCGCGTGCCGGGCGTCGGGCGGGTGGACGTGCAGGGCTCCGACGTGCGCGAGATCGAGGTGATCGCCGATCCTGCGCGGCTCGCCGCGCACGGCCTCTCCTACAGCGATCTCGCCGACGCCATCCGCCGCGCCATCACGGTCCAAGCCGTCGGGAGAGTGGCCCAGGACTACCGCCAGTATCTGATCGTCACCGATCAGGAAGCGCACGCTGCCGACGACATCGGCAACGTGATCGTGCGCGGTGGATTGCATGTGCGGGATCTCGCCACCGTGCAAGTCGGCACCGAGGATCACGTACGCATCATCGCGGGCGACGGCCGGCCGGCGGCGCTGATCAACATCACGCGCCAACTCGGCGGCAATACCCTCGCGCTCGCGGACAGCGTCGCCCGCATCATGACGGCGATCGCGCCGGCGCTGCCCCCCGGCGTGCACGTCAAGCCCGTGTATGATCAGGCGCTCTTGGTGCGGGAAGCCGTGCGGGCGGTCCGCGACGCCATGCTGATCGGTGCGGCGTTGGCGGTGCTGGTCTTGCTCGTCTTCTTGCGGCACGGTCGGATCACGGCGATCAGCGCCGCCTCGATTCCGCTGACCCTCACGATCACCGTCTTCGTGATGCGGCTGCTGGGCCAGACGTTCAACCTGATGACGCTCGGGGCCATGGCGATCGCGATCGGGCTCGTCATCGACGACGCCGTCGTGATTACGGAAAACATCGCACGTCATTTGCGATTGACGGGAGGCGGGGATCGCGTGCAGGCGATCCGCGAAGCGGTGCAGGAGCTGATCTGGCCTGTTACCACCTCGACCCTGACGACGGTCGTCGTGTTTCTGCCGCTCGGCCTCCTGCAGGGTGTCGTCGGTCAGTTCTTCGCGGCGTTGGCGACCACGCTGACAGTGTCGGTGCTGGTATCGCTGGTGCTCGCCCTCACGATCATCCCGCTGCTTGCCGAGCAGTTCGTGACGGCTCACGAGGTCGAGCCGGCGCGAGCCGGACTTCTCGGCCGAGCGCAAGCCGCGCTCGATTCGCTCGGTCCACGGTACGAAGGCGCGCTGAGTGCAGTTCTGCGTCACACGCGGCGGATCGTCCTCGCGGCGCTCGCGCTCGTCGTCATTGGAATCGGTCTGTGGCGTTTGGTAGAGACCGGTTTCCTGCCCGAGATGGACGAAGGCGCGTTCGTGCTGGATTACTGGACGCCCGGTGGAACGGCGTTGGCCGAGACGAACCGCCAGGTCGGTATCGTCGAGCGGATCCTGGCCGCCACGCCCGAGATCTCGGGGACGTCGCGACGGACCGGCGCCGAGCTGGGACTGTTCGCCACGGCGCAGAACACGGGGGACCTCGTGGCCCGGCTCAAGCCGTCCAATGAGCGGTCACGCGACATCTTCGCGGTGATGGACGGCGTGCGGGACGCGGTGAACGCGGCGGTCCCCCGCCTCCGGATCGAGTTCGTGCAGATTCTTTCCGACGTGGTCAATGACCTCGCGGGCAACCCGAAACCGGTCGAGATCAAGGTGTTCGGCGAGCGCCTCGACTCGCTCGAAGCGTATGCGCGCCGGCTCGAGCCAGGACTCGACAGCATCGCAGGGCTCGAAGACTTGTACAACGGTGTGAGCGAGCCGTCGCCCGAGCTGCTGATGCGGGTGAACGAGGCGGAGACGGGGCGTCTCGGACTCACGCCACAGGATGTCGGGGCTGTGGTGAGCGGGGCGTTGCTCGGTGCCCAGGCGGGCGAGATCCGGACCGAGGACCGGCCGGTGGCGGTGCGCGTGCGCGCCCCGGACTCCGTGCGCTTCGATCCTCTGCGCCTGCGCGCGCTGCCCGTTGCGGGCAGTACGCCACTCGGCAGTCTGGCCACCTTCACGACTGCCGAATCGCGCATGAATCTCGAGCGCGAGAATCAACAGCAGATGGTCGCGATGACCGCCGACGTCAGCGGCCGCTCGCTGGGCAGCGTCATGCGCGACGTACGACGGGTGCTGGCCGCCCAACCGCCTCCGCCAGGCATTCGCGTCGCCCTGGGCGGCCAGTATGAAAGCCAGCAGGAAGCATTCGGTGCACTGCTGCTCGTCTTGTTCCTCGCGGCCGTGAGCGTCTGCGCCGTCATGGTCATTCAGTTCGAGTCGTTCGTGGAGCCACTGGTCGTGTTGCTCGTAGCCCCGGTCTCGTTCGTTGGCGCGCTCGTGTTGTTGCTGATCACGGGGACCGCCCTCAACGTCGCGTCGTTCATGGGCCTCATTCTGCTCGTCGGACTGATCGTGAAGAACGGCATCATTCTCCTCGACTTCACGCGGTTGCGGATGCGCGCTGAAGGTGTCCCGCTGGCGGTGGCCATTCACGAAGCCGCGCGCGTTCGCCTCCGTCCAATCCTGATGACGACGTTGTGCACGCTGTTCGGCCTGCTGCCGCTGGCGTTGGGTATTGGCGCGGGGAGCGAGCTGCAGCGACCGCTCGCTCTCGCCGTGATCGGGGGCTTGGTGCTCTCTACGCCAATCACGTTATTTGCGGTGCCGACGCTACTGGTCGCGATCCGTGGGGCGGACTTCCGGCTCCAGTGACGGCCCCGGGGATGGTGTGGTCTCATCAAGCGATGTCCATACCCTTTTCCCTGGAGCCTGAAATATGCGCCTACTGACCACATTGACCCTCGTGGCGGCGTTGGCATGCGCCGCTGGCAGCCTCGCTGCTCAGGAGCGAAACGTTCCCGACAGTCTCGCTGGCAAAGCAAAGATCAGTGAGGACTCGGCCCGAGCCGTCGCGCTGAAGCGCGTCCCCGGTACGGTGCAGGGCATTGCGCTCGCGAAAAGCGGCAAGACGCGTCTCGTCTACACCTTCAAGGTGCAGCGCAACGGCCGGACGGGATTGACGGATGTGCTCGTGAATGCCAACACCGGCAAGGTCCTCGCGGTGCGGCGTGAGAGCACTAAAGGGCGCTCAACAACTCGGCATTCGTCTTAGCGCGCTTCATCTGCTGTAACAGATTCTGCATCGCCTGCTCCGGCGGGAGGTCGACCAAGGCCCGCCGGAGCTTTTGCTTGGCCTCAATGGTCTTGGCATCGGCGAGCAGCTCTTCCCGCCGTGTGCCACTCGCCGCGATGTCCACCGCCGGATAGATCCGCCGGTCCGCCAGGGCTCGCGCGAGCCGCAGCTCGGCATTGCCCGTGCCCTTGAACTCCTCAAAAATGATGTCGTCCATCCGGCTCTCGGTCTCGACGAGCGCCGTCGCAATCACGGTCAGCGACCCGCCCTGAGGCACGGCGCGTGCCGCGCCAAACATCGCTTTCGGCTTGGCGAGCGCGTTCGCGTCCAAGCCACCCGACATGGTGCGCCCGCTCCCACGTCCGGTGGTGTTGTGCGAGCGCGCCAGCCGGGTGAGCGAGTCCAGCACGATCACGACGTCGCGGCCGAGCTCCACCTGGCGCCGTGCGTGATCGAACACCATTTCCGCCGCGGCGACATGGCGCTCGTGCGGTAAATCGAAGCTCGAGGCGATGACCTCGCCCCTGCCCCAATCCACCATCTCGGTGACTTCCTCAGGACGTTCGTCGACCAGCAGGATCAGCAGCAGCGCCTGGGGATGATTCTCCGCCACCGCCTCCGCGATCGCTTGCAACATCATCGTCTTGCCCGCTTTGGGCGGTGAGACGATCAGCGCACGCTGGCCGAAGCCGAACGGGCAAATGAGATCCACGACGCGCTGGATGTCGGCGGTGCGCGCGCTCGACGCGCGGGGCGTCTCGAGCGTCAACGGCCGGCTGGGATGGACGGCACTGAGCGATGCGAATTCGGACCGGCCATCGAGCTCGGCGACGGGTAAACCGTTGACGGTCGTGACGCGTCCATTTTCGAGCGTGACGAGATCGCCCCGTCTCAGACCAGGCAGCCGGACCGCAGGGTCGCCCTTCGCCGGCAGGTAGCTGTGCGCGGCGAAGCGGACGAACCCGCCTTTGGGAGAAGGATCGAACCAGCCGGTTACGGGAGCCATGGAGGCTATATTTCCGCGCGATGCGTCAAGACCACATCCGCAATTTTTGTATCGTCGCCCACATCGATCACGGCAAATCTACTCTTGCCGATCGACTTATCGAGCTCACCGGCACGCTCGACAAGCGACTCATGCGCGAGCAGGTCCTCGACACGATGGACCTGGAGCGTGAGCGCGGCATCACGATCAAGCTGAACGCCGTGCGGATGAGCTATCATGCCAAGAATGGGCAGCTGTATGAACTCAATCTGATCGATACGCCTGGACACGTCGACTTCACGTACGAGGTGTCGCGATCGCTGGCTGCGTGTGAGGGCGCCATTCTGGTCGTGGATGCGTCGCAGGGAATCCAGGCCCAGACGTTGTCTAATCTCCTGCTGGCTATGGACGCCGGCCTGGAAATCATACCCGTCCTGAATAAGATCGATCTTCCCGGTGCTGAGCCCGACAAGCGCGCGCAAGAAATCCATGACCTCATCGGCACCAAACCTGCCGAAATCCTGCGGATCTCGGCAAAAGAGGGGCGCGGCGTACCGGAGCTGCTGGAAGCGGTAGTCGCCCGGGTGCCGCCGCCCGGTGGGAATCACGAGGCCCCGCTCCGCGCCCTCATCTTTGACTCCTACTACGACCGTTATCGCGGCGCGATTCCTTCGATTCGGGTCGTGGACGGGGCGATCAAGCCGGGGATGAAGATCGCATTTGGCGCCCATCGCGACGACGTCTACGAAGTCGATGAAGTGGGCTATCTCCAACTGGGCCACAAGCCTACGGAGCAGCTCGAGGCCGGCGAGGTCGGGTACGCGGTCGGCAACGTGCGGGGTGTGCGGGAGATACGGCCGGGCGACACCGTGCTCGACGCCGAGCATCGCGATCTAGAGCTGCTGCCTGGCTATCGGGACATCCAGTCGATGGTGTTCGCGGGCCTCTATCCGACCAATGCCGAGCAGTACGAAGAGCTCCGGGACGCGCTCGCCAAGCTCCAGCTCAATGACGCCTCGCTCCACTATGAGCCCGAAACCTCGGTGGCACTGGGGTTTGGCTTCCGCTGCGGCTTCCTCGGCCTGTTGCACATGGAGATCGTGCGGGAGCGGCTGGAGCGCGAGTTCGACCTGGACTTGATCAGCACCGTCCCGAACGTGGAATATCACGTCTATCGGACCGACGGGACCATGGAGCTGGTGGAGAATCCCAGCCTGTTGCCGCACGGCTCGACCGTGGACCGCATCGAGGAGCCATACGTCAAGGCGCGAATCTTCGCTCCTTCGGACTACATCGGCGGCATCATGAAGCTGGGCCAGGAGCGTCGGGGCGTCTATCGCGGCATGCAGTACCTCGATCCCACGCGGGTCGAGTTCGACTGGGAATTTCCGCTGGCGGAGATCATTCTTGACTTCTATGACAAGTTGAAGACGATCTCCCGTGGCTACGCCTCGCTCGACTACGAGTTTCTGGCCTACCGGCCCGGTGAGCTGGTGAAGCTCGATATGCTCCTCAACGGCGAGGCTGTAGACGCGTTCAGCGTGATCATCCATCGGGACAAGGCGTACGAATGGGGCCGCAAGATCGCCGAGAAGCTCAAAGACCTGATTCCGCGGCAGCTGTTCGAGGTGGTGATCCAGGCGGCCATCGGCACCAAGGTCATTGCGCGTGAGTCGATTCGGCCGTTGCGCAAGAACGTCACGGCGAAATGCTACGGCGGGGACGTCACACGCAAGCGCAAGTTGCTGGAGAAGCAGCGCGAGGGAAAAAAGCGGATGAAACAGGTAGGAACGGTCGAAATCCCGCAGGAAGCATTCCTGGCTGTGCTGCAAGTCGAATAGGAGGATCTCATGGGCAGGACGATCGTCGCGGCCGCCGTAGCGCTTGGCGTGCTCGCCGCTCCCGCGACCGCGCAAACGTCGCGTTCCGCATTTACACTGGACCAGGTTCGTTCCTATCCCTATCCCACCGAGCTGACGACTGCCACCAGCGGATCGCGAGTGGCGTGGGCGTTCAACGAACAGGGCCGGCGCAACATCTACGTTGCGGAGGGTCCAACGTTCTCCGCGCGGCAGCTCACGCATTACGATCGCGACGATGGACAGGAGCTGAGC
>JBKPDZ010000109.1:0-11559 GCA_046728135.1 Gemmatimonadota bacterium
GTTCACCAATGTGAGTGCTACGGGTCAGATCGGGTCGCGGACCGACCTTCCGCACTGCACGTCGAGGCACCATTTCGACGTGGCTGAGGCAACGCGACTGGCCCCAGCTGTCCGACCCGGTGAGCCTGCTCCCGGATCAACGAGCGCCTGAGCCCTTGGTTGCATCGGCGCCCTCCCCGGAATTTCCGTTCGGACTCGTCTTGAAGGCGTTGTTGAGACGCCAGGTCCCAACCCTTCCCTCCAAGCCGCGTGGCATCAATATAGGGGCATCCAAAAAGCGCGCAAGTGCCGATGTTTCTTCGGGTTAGCTCACTTCCGTGTGCACGACGTGTGGAGAGTAACGACTGGCGTTACAAGTCCTTCCGAGCGTCGTCCACACGATGTGGAGTTGTGTATCCACAGCGCGCACGTTCCCACATCGGGGTATTTACCCCTCGATCGCCACTTCACAGTAGGCAAACGGCTCCTCGGAATCGGCGGGAACGAACAGGAAGCCGGCGCCACTCGTCGCAAACCAGCCGGCGAGCAGCTGCGTCGAGCGACCGACGGCGGGTTCGGCGAACAGCGCCTGCGTCCAGCGACGAATGTGCCGCAGCTCGGGCGCGCGTCGCGACAGCAGACTCAACGCGGCGCCAAGGCCGTGCGTCGCACGAAGAAAATGCGCCATCGCGTGCCCGCGCTGGGCGAAAATGTAGGAGCGCACTCCCGGCTCATCGTACAGCAGGGTACCTTCGTAGGGATCCGCCGGTGGCGCATCCATGCGCGGCCCGAAGTATACGAACACGCGGTTGTCGCCTTCGCGTCGCTCGACGACGATCGCCGCCGAATCGGGGCCGAGCCGCGCCGCGTGGACGAGATCTTCCGCGGCGAGAATGCCGACCTGGGCGGTCCACTCGAGCGCCGCGAGCGCCTGGTCCAGCGGCAAGCCGACGGCGTCGTCGTAGGCGATGAGCCGCGGCGCTTCGCCAGCGCGCTGGAAAAAGTGAGCTAGCGCATCGGCACGGTCTTCAAAGGTGCGTATAATGCGTGTAGTTGCCGGAACAGCCATGCCGAGATAATAACGGAGCCGGAATTCAACTGTTAGAGGAGTCGCTGGGATGCTCGCAGGAATAGTGACGGTCATCACGATGGCAGCGTTGCCGCAGCAAGCACAGGATACGGCTGCGCGCAAGGACACGGCCCCCCCCCCGACGACGGCGACGCCGACCCTCGAACAAATCCGCTACTTGGAAGGACTGAAGACGGCGACCCGTGGCGTCGCACAGATCCGCGATGGCCTGAACCGCGTCGCCCGCACGCAGCGAGCGGACTCGCTGACGCGCCGCCGCGCCGCCCGCCGGCTGGGCGGGCTGTGCGGCACCGCCCGGTCCTTCATCGTGAGCGGGCGACCCAAGATGCAACCGAACGTATACGCGGACTCCCTGCGCATCCTCGCAAAGCAGCTCACGACGCGGCTGGACTCGTTGACGTCGATGCTGCCGACATGCGAGAAGACGGCGGGACGGGATCCGACAGTGGCGACGACGCTGACGACGCGGCTGAAGAATTACGATGATGCACTGCTCGCCTTCCGGACCGCTCTGAAACCGGACAGCACGAAGACGGCCAGTCAGCAGTAGTTCCAAGACGATAAGTGGTTTACTAGCAACCACTTAGCGTCTTGGCGTCTTAGCGTCTTCTACGGAACGGGTTGCTGTTTCGCCTCCAACCGCAGGATCCAAAGACCCGTATTGATGTCCGGAACAAAGATGTTTCCGTCCCGGACGACGGCTCCCCAGGCAAACGGCGCCCTCCGATGTCCCAGCGAGTCGACCGTCAATATCCAGCTCATCTCCCGCCCCTCGCGCAGCAGATCGCCCTTCAACTCGCCTGAGATATCGACCGCGCGCGCGCCTCCCTGATAATTGCCGAGGTACAGCGTGTCGCCCACGACCCAGACGTTGTGAACGCCGCCGTCGGTGGGCTCGTACCAGGCGACCTCACGGGGCTTCGTGATGTCCGAGACGTCGATCACGTGCAGCCGCCCGAAGGTCAGGTTATTGCCATCCTGCAGGCCCCTGTAGGGATGCGCCGCGTACACCTCGTCGCCGACGAAGACATAGCGGCCCTGTCGCCAGGCCGTGTGGGTCCCGCGCACGAATCCCTGCCCGAACAGCTGCCAGACGCGCGCGTACGTGGCCGTCAAATCGTACTTGAACTGGGAGACGAACTGCGGATTCGTGGGGCTGCCGCCACGCATCCCGTTGCCGACATCGAGGATCACGAGCCCGTCGTTCCAATACGCGAGATACGCGAGCCCGTCGACCACCATGATATCGTGGAGATACCGCCCCGCCTCGGTCTGCTCGGTCTGCCACCGGGCGACCTCCTTAGGGTGGAGCGGGTCCTCGATGTCGATTACGCGCATCGACCCGGTCGCGTCGTCGGTGATGTACGCGTGCCCCTTGTAGACGTAGGAGCTGTGCACGCCGCCGGACACGGTCTGCGTGTATTCGGAGACGGGCTTAGGATGGCACGGATTGCTCGCATCGAACACGACGATGCCATTCTTGCGGTCGGACGCACCCTCCCGCGAGAACACACCGTACTTGCCATCTTCGGTCGTCATCACATCGTTCACGATGCGCGCATTCGTCATCATCGAATCCACGATCGTCGGATGCGTCACATCGGTGATGTCGATCGCGTAGACGCGATCAGCGATCGTCGACAGGTAGGCGCAGGTACCCGAGGGGTGCACCCAGACCTCGGCGGCACTCATCTTGATCGGCACACGACCGCGCACTTCGATCCCGCGACCCACCGCTCGCGGCGCCACGTGCACGACGGCATCGGCTTCCTTCCCGCCGATCGATGCAGTCACGGTATAGTCCCCCGCGAGCTCCGCGACGAACGTCCCGCTGTGATCGATTTCCGATACGCCGGGCCCGGCGCTCACCGACCAATCCACCCCGAGCTCTCCTACCGGACGACCGGCGACGCCGCGGGCCGTCGCGGTAAACTTCACGACGTCACCCGTGCGGACGTTGGACGTCGCGGGTTCCACGGTGACGCGCGCGATCGTGTTGGGCAGCACCTGCACCGCCAACGTCTCCGACGCGGGACCAGAAGTCGCGGTGATCGTTACTCGACCAGCGCCGACGGCGCGCAGGCGTCCGTCGCTCGCCACGGTCACCACGCGCGGGTTGCTCGATGTAAACGTCACCGGATCGGTCCGGCGGTCGCCGTGTCGTGAAAATGCCGCCGCGGAAACAGTCAACCGTGAGCCGGCGATGAGACGCGCGGGACGGGGGTCGAGCTCGATGCGGGACGGCGGCTCGGGCATCACGTGGACGAGCGCCGTACCGAAGACCTGGCTTCCCTGGACGCCGCGGACGAACCCCACAGCCGTGACTCGGGCGTAGCCCTGATAGCCGCCGGTGAACTCGCCGGTCGAATCCACGCTCCCCTCGAAGCTGTTTACGAACCAACCGATCTCTGCACCCGGCACGGCCTGACCGGTCGCGTCGAGCGCGCGCGCAGTGAACTTCATCTTGCCGCCGATCGGCACTTCACCGCCCGAGGGCTGGACTTCGACCTTGGCGATCTGCGGGTTCGAGGGTGCGGTGGGACTCGTGGTCTGTTGGAGGACGACTAACGACAGTAATGCTAGTAGCTGCATGAGAGCGCTCCATCTGACGGCGGGGAACGGGGAAGTCAGAGATTACAGGCCGCGCCGCGCGTGCGGAAGTGCCATAATAATGTCGCAATACTGTTTGCGAGACTGATCGGCAGTCGTGATTGACAGACCCAGCGAGGCCCCATACCTTTGCCCGCGGTTCAAGCATACGTAGCACCGTTACCGGATGTCTGCGCTTCCGCGAGGACCACACGTCTCGCGGTTTTTGCTTTGAGCCCGTCCCATGCCGCGGTGGCCTGGGTCGTTCCAGTCCGGGGCAGCGCCCCATTGTGCAAGAGGTTAGAACAGTATGGCAAAGGGTAAGGTGAAGTGGTTCAACGACGCGAAGGGCTTTGGCTTTATCGCGCAGGAGTCGGGTCCAGACGTGTTCGTTCACTTCACAGCGATCCAGGCGGAGGGCTTCCGGAGCCTCGCCGAGGGTGACAACGTCGAGTTCGATGTCGCCCAGGGTCCAAAGGGGCTGCAAGCGCAGAACGTTCGGAAGGTCTGAGCGCGTAGGAGCGCAGCATGCTGCGCCCCCACTAGGCGGGCCCGGGTCACACCGGGCCCGTTTGCTTTACCTATATTGGCACCATGACGGCCGCCCTCGTACTGCTCCTGTTCGTTCAGGCGCCCCGCACTGCTCCCGCTTCCCGACCTTTTGCGTACCGGGGATTTGCTCCGGGGATGGAGTATCGGGATTTCGCGGCACGCGCCCGCGCGATGCCGCAGGGCGATAGCGACATTCTCGTCTGCCAGACGATGCGCCGGACGGCTCAGGTCATGGACTGCGGTGTGCGCGTGCGTGACCCGGTCGATAGCGCCCGGTTCTATTTGAGCGCAAATGTGATCGAAGGACGGACGTCAGTCATCTCGCTCCTCGATTCGGGGAATGTTGCGGTCGTGCCGCGCTGGCAGAACGACATGCGCCAACGACTGGGACCCCCGCAGCGGCGGGAGCGCAGCATGTGGGAGTGGACCAAGGGACGACGATTCATCCGCCTCAACTGGCGGGGTGGTCGCGGTTGGCGCGTCGTCTCGATCACCCTCAATGACCGCGACGTCATGAATCGCATCGCGAACTACGTTCCCAAACCCAAATCGCGCACGCCTTAGGCGGCCCGCACAAGATCTTCCGCCAGTTTCGCGATTCCCTGGGCCCCGACGAGCTGATCCACCCACCGCGGCGGCAACGCCACCTCGCCATACCGCGCTCCCAGCAACGCGCCCGCCACGGCCGCGTTGGTATCGGTATCGCCACCCGCCTGTACCAGATTGGTGAGCGCCTCCTCGAGCGTCCGGTCGTGGGCTACGAACCAGAACGCGATCTCGACGCAATGCACGACATAGCCGGCTTCCCCCGGTACCGCGACCGGGAGGTGGGATTCTTGCTCGCGCGGCACGCGGTGGATGGCGTCGCGCAGTGCCCGCGGCGCACGGTCGCCGATCTTGTGCAGCACTTCATCGATGAAGTAGATGTTGCCGTGCAGCAACTCGCGGGCGGCGAGATTCACCGCGGCGGCGCCCCAGGTGCAGCGCTCATCGGCGTGCGTGATGGCCGCCTGTTGCGTCGACACGCGAATCAGGCGATCGATGTTGTCGTGGTAGCGCAGCGCCACGGGAATGCAGCGCATCACGCTGCCGTTGCCGGCCGAACGGCCCGGATTCTCCTGGTGGGCGAGGCGGCCGGCCTCGAACGGTTCCTTGCCGCGATCGATCAGCGTAAGCGCCCGTCTGGTGGTGGTGCCGACGCCCCGGCCATCGACCTTCATCCACTTCACCCAACGGCGCGCTACGTCGGCGGCATCGAAGTCGCGAGCGGCCAGCAACGATTCGCCGAGCAGGAGGGCCATGGCGGCATCGTCATCGTAGGGAGAGTTCTTGGGCGGCGGCGCGAGATCGACGACGCCGTTCGGGAAGGCGTTCCGGATTGCCTCAGGCGTTCCCAGGTGCTCGGTCGGAACGCCCAGCTGATTGCCCGCCACCAGACCAAGCAGCGCGCCCCGGGCGCGCGAGATGAGCTGTGGGTCGCCCATTGGGCCACAAATTAACACCCACCATGGCCATCGTTCTGGGAATCGCGGGGGTTTACCTCGTTCTCTGCGTCGTGCTCTGGGCCTTGCAGGAGCGCATCACGTTTCCGGCGCCGAGAAGTCCGCTCCCGGACCCGGCAAAGACGATCGGATACGGTGAGCGGATCGAATTGCAGATGCAGGATGGGACGCGACTCGTCGGCTGGTACTTGCCGCCGGAAGACGCCGGAGAACGCCGAAGGTCGCCCATCCGGCGTGCTTCGGCACCCTTCGGCGCCCTGCTTTGGTTTTACGGCAATGGCGAAACCATCGGAGCAATCTGGCCGATCATTCGAGATTTCCGACCGCCGAACGCTGCCCTTCTCGTCGTCGATTATCCCGGGTACGGGGCCAGCGAGGGTCGTACCACGGAGGCTGGGCTCTATGAAGCGGCCGACCTGGCCTACAACGCGCTCGTCAGCCGGCCGGACGTGGACCGCCAGCGCGTGTACGTCTACGGCCGTTCCCTGGGTAGCGCCGTAGCGACCCATACCGCCGCGACGCGCGAGGTCGCAGGTGTCATCCTCGAGTCACCGTTCACCAGCGCGCGCGGGATGGCGGCGCTGCACTACCGCATCTTCCCGAGCTTTTTGGTGCGTCTCCAGCTCGACAACATCGGTAGAATCCCGCGGATTCATTGCCCGCTGCTCGTCTTGCACGGCACCGCGGACAAGCTGGTTCCGATGCAGATGGGCCGAGACGTTGCGGCCGCCGCCGGCGGCCCGGTGGAGTTCGTGATGATCGAGGGGGCGGGGCACAACGACACCTACGATATGGGCGGGAAGGCCTACAGAGACAAGATCGCGGCGTTCGTCAAATAACGACGACCGGCTCCAGCCGGTCCTTCTCCTCCTCAAAAATGCGCTGCGCCTCGTCGAGCGCGCGAACCACGTTCGGCTCCTCGGGATCGGGAAACTTGCTGCTGGCGGCGACCCGACCGGTAAGCTTCCGCACCGCAACCAGTGCGCGGGTGACTTCGCAGCGGCCAGCGTCCGGGTCCGTGTGGCCGGCAATGAGAAGCTCCTCGTACAAAGGAAGGGCGGCGGGGTCGCCGAGGACGTACAGCGACGCCAGAATCTTCGGCGCCAGAAACCGCCGCAGCATCTCGTCGCCGCGGATCCGCTGGAACAGCGCGATCACATCGGGAGCCTGGCCGGGATAGTAGCGCGCCGCTTCGACGGCGGCCGCAACGAACGCATGATGGGCCCCCGGCGTCTGCAGGTATTTTGCGAACAGTGGCCAGGCCTCTTTCGGATGTCGCTCGGCGAGTGCCAAGAACGCGAAGTAGCGACGGCCCAGCGGGGCCTGCGTGTCGGCGATGACCGTGCGCAGCCCGGCCACGCCCCAGCGCGCGCCGACGAGCGCCGCGGCGGCGGCGTGTTGCCACCGCTCGAGCTCCGGCACGCGGAATGTGACGATGTGCACATCGAGAAACGCCCGGCACCGCTCCAGCGCGGCGAGCAAACGGCGATCGACCTCCGCCAGCGCGGGCTCGAGCGCTTCGGTGTTCGCGCGGCGCGCGAGCGCGAGCGCTTCCCATCCCACCTGACCGAGATTCTGCTCGCTCCAGATCGTTTCCAATTCCGCGGAGTCGCGGGCCGCGAGCAGGCGCTCGAGTCCCGCCGCGAAGCCACACAGCCGCCGAATCGGATCCATGCACGTAATGTGGAAAGCGCGTGGATATTGCGCTATCCCATTCGCAGGCTTAACCTTGCCTCGCTCATGCGCAGGTGCCGGGCTCTCCTCACCGCGATTCTCTTGCTTACCGCCTGCTCTGGTGCCGGCAGCGGTCCGATCGTTCTGGGACTCTCGGGTCCGTTCTCCCAGCCGCGTGGCGTCTCGATGCGGCACGCCGCAGAGCTGGCAGTCAAGGAAATCAACGCGCGCGGGGGCATCCGCGGACGGTCTCTGGCGCTGCGCATCATTGATGATAGCGGCCGCCCGGAAGTCGCGATTCGCATCGCCCAACACCTGGTCGACGATCCCCGGGTGGTCGGGGTGGTCGGCCACCTCAACTCGAGCACCTCGTTGGCGGCTGGACGGATCTATGGCGAGGCCCGCCGGCCCCTGGTGATGATTTCGCCCTCCGCATCGAGCCCCGACCTGTCGGGCATCAATCCGTTCGTTTTCCGGGCCTGCCCGAGCGACCTGAGTCACGGCGCACAGCTCGCGCGCTACGCGCGCCACATGCTGAACGCGCGCCGCGTGGCCGTGATTTACCTCGACGACGATTACGGGCGGGGGCTGCGATTCAGTTTTGCTGGTGAGTTCAGGCGGCTTGGTGGCGAGGTGGTCGAAGCAGACCCGATGCTCGCCACCACACCGACCCTCGAGCCGTATCTCTCCCGCCTGCGGCAGTCCGGCGGCGTGGATGCCCTGATGCTCGCCACCGATCTCGGCGGCGCGCAGCTCGCACTGCGCGAGATGAGCGGCGCCGGGGTGCATTGGACGACCCTGGGCGGCGACGCCCTCAGCGGTATCGAGAAGAGCGGGCCACTCGCCGAGGGCGTGCGGATGTCCGTGGCGTACCTCGTCGACCAGGCCGGGGAGCGGAACGCGCAGTTCGTCGCTGCCTATGCGCGGGCGTATCCAGGCGAGCGACCAGACCATCGGGGTGCCACGACCTACGACATCGTCCACCTGCTCGCCGCCGTCGTCAGGGACGTCGGTCCCGATCGCCGCGCGGTGCGGGATCGCCTGGCGCGCGTCGGTGGCGATCTACCGCCGTTCGAAGGCGTCACCGGCAAGATCGCGTTCGATGCCCGCGGTGATGTCCCGAGCAAACCCGTCGTCATCGGAACAGTCCGCGAGGGACAACTGATCGCGGAGCCCGGCCAGTGACGTCGCTCGACACGATCCGCTGGCGCATCATTCTGGGGCTGTCGGGCCTGCTGGCGGGGCTGGTGGTGGCAGCCATCGTCGGCGTGACGGCACTGAGCACGCTGCGGAACTCCCTGGCATTGGAAATCGAACACCTCCGCGCGTCGAGCGAGATCGGCAACGGGCTGGTCACGGCCGTGTTCGACGAGATTCGCGCGGCGGAACAGGCCCGTGCCGAGTTTCCCAGTGCCGCCGACACGGCGTTCAGTTATCAGAAGCGGCTCGACGCGCTTCCAGGACTGAGCGAGGCCGAGCGCATCACCGTCAACCGTATCAAGCAGCTGCAGTCCATCATCCACGTGGACTACTCCCTCGCGCACGCCGAGCTCGATGTGGGCCACACGCGCGACGCCCAGGCGCTGATGCTCGGCGTCCGCGCGCCGACGACGGAGCTCACGCGACTCGTGCGCGACCTCTCGGCGCGCCAGTCCGACAAGGCGGTCGCCGCGGGCGGGCGCCTGGCCGCGCTCGCGCGCCAGCGGCAGATCGTGCTCTGGCTCGTGCTGATCGCGACGGCGACCATCTGCGCCCTGGTCGGCGTCTACACGCTGCGGTGGGTGGAAGACCCGCTGATTCGGCTGGTCACGGCCGCGGAGCGATTTGGGAGCGGCGATCTCCGCCCCGTCACCACGGGACGCATGCCGCGCGAATTCCAGGTGCTCGCCGACGCGATGCGGCTCATGGGCGAGCGGCTGCGCGGCATCGTTGCCGAAGTCGTGGCGGCGGCCGACAAGATCGCGGCCTCGGCGAGTGATCTGTCGGCGATCAGTGAAGAATTGGCGGCGTCGTCGAGTCAGGTCTCGAGCGCTATGCTCGAGATTTCGACCGGCGCGGAGAGCCAGCGCAACGAGCTGAACGCGACCCAGTCCGCGCTGGAACAGCAGCGCAAGGCCACGGCGGAAATGGCCGACGCTGCGTCGCGCGTCGCCCGGCTGGGCGAGGAAATCCGCACGGTGGCCGACCGCCATCGCAATGACATCGCCGCCGCGGGGAACACGCTCCTCGATGTCCGCGAGGTCGTCCGCACAACGGGTACGGAGGTGACGCAGCTGGCCGAGCAAAGCACTGCCATCGACGACTTCGTGGAGCTGATCAAGCGCATCTCATCGCAGACCAATCTGCTGGCCTTGAATGCCGCGATCGAGGCGGCGCGCGCCGGCGAGCACGGGCGTGGCTTCGCGGTCGTCGCCGAGGAGGTCCGGCAACTGGCGGACGAATCGTCGCGCGCCGCGGAAGACGTCGCGCGTACCACGCGCGTGATTCGTGAGCAGGTGGAGGAAGTCAACGCGACGATGGCGGTCGGTCAGGCGAAGGTGCGGGGCATTGAATCGGTCGCCGAAGGCGCCGCGCGCGGGCTCACCGAAATTGTGGGGGCCATCGAGCAAGTCGAACAGGCCGCCGCACGGGTCACGCATGCGGCGCACGAGAATCGGGGCGTCACCGAGCAGCTGGGCGCGCAGGCACAACACGTGGTCAGCCGCGCCGTCTCCCATGCGTCGAGCGCCGAGCAGGTCACCGCGGCGACCGAGCAGCAGGGCGCATCGACCCAGCAAATGGCCGCGGCCGCCGGCGAGCTGCTCCAGGCGGCCGAGAAACTGCGCGGGTTGGTCCGCGGCTTTCGGATTTAGCGGTGACTTTTCTTCTTCTTGGCGGGCGCCTTCTTGACGGCGACCGGCTTCTTCTTCCGCAGGCCTTCCTGCACTTCGGCGAGCACCCGGTCTCCCTCGTCGGGCCCGATTAGCCCGCGTCGCACCGCGTAGCGCACCAGCTCTTCCGCGTCCTCGGGGGTAAAGTCGGCCAGACCGGCAGCGCCGCGCATGGCCTTGATGAGCGCGTCCGCGACCGGACTGCGCAGGACGCTGGCGATGCCGGGAAGGGCTTCGAGCAACGACGAAATCTGCGAACCACCGAGCTCGGCTGGCATGACTGGGGGTTAAGGTGGCGGCAAGGTACACGACCCCCCCGGAAGCGTCAAGAATTCGCCCGTTTCGACCCTGCGGCCGTGCCGGGGTAGTATAGATTTCCGACCAGAGGGGAGAGGCCGTGGGCAGACGGGGGATCAAGGAATACCGGGCGCCCGAGGCGCTTGCGCTCATCGCGGCAGACCGGGCGCACGAACCGCTCGTGTGCCCGTCGTGTGGGACTCGGACGATTCAGCGCTCACCGCGACGCCGTTCGTCAAAGCCCGGCGAGCTGTACATCCCGGAGCGGATCAGCCTGACGTGCGCGGCGTGCAGCCGGCATGCGTCCTACATCACGCGGGGCATGGAGCAGCCGCGCGATGTCACCATGGATCCAAGGAGCTTATGAGCGAGGGTACACGTGGCTGGTGACGCCATACAGATGATGGGGACCGTCACCGAAGTCCTGCCCAATACGACGTTCCGCGTAAAACTCGAAAATGGACACGACGTCTTGGCCTACGTGAGCGGCAAGATGCGCAAGAACTACATTCGCATCTTGCAGGGGGATCGCGTTGCCGTCGATCTGTCGCCCTACGATTTGACGCGCGGGCGGATCACCTACCGATACAAGTAGTCCTGCGGTCTCAGTCCTCAAAGCCCCTCGGCCTCGCGGCCTCTCAGCGTCTCAGCTCGGATGTCGAAACAGCCTGTTCCAGCGAATCCGGAACGGACGCGTTGCGACACTCATGTAGATAAAGAGCGGACGGCCACGGACGTGGTCGCGCGGCAGGAAGCCCCAGAAGCGGCTGTCGTAGGACTCGTCGCGGTTGTCTCCCATGACCCAATAGTGTTGTGGGGGTACGCCGATGGGCCCCCAGTCGTGCGTGGTGGGGTGGTAATGATCGGGATCCCGGCCGATGTACTGCGGAAGCTGCAGGGCTCTGATCTGGCCACGGTACTGCTGATCGTCGGGAGGCGTCAGCGCCGTGTGCAGCGCATACGGCTCGTCCAGGCGCTGGCCGTTGCGGATCACGGTGTCGTGGAC
>JBKPDZ010000110.1:0-26730 GCA_046728135.1 Gemmatimonadota bacterium
CATCCACGCCAAATACCATCAAGCGGCGATCGTTGAAGAGCTCGTGGAGGGACGCGAGGTGTACGTGGGCTTGATCGGGAATGACGACCTGGAAGTCCTGCCGCTCACGGAGATGACGTTCGGTGAGCCGGAGACGGCCGAGCATCGCATCGCCACATACAAAGCGAAGTGGGACGAGGACTACCGCAAGAAGAAGAAAATCAAGAACGTCTTTGCCAAGGGGGTTTCGGACGAGCTGACGAAGCGGATCGGCGAGATCTGCAGCACCGCATTTCACGCCCTGTGGCTGCAGGACTACGGCCGCGTGGATGTGCGCCTGGCGCACGACAACGAAGTCTATGTTCTCGAGGTGAATCCCAACCCGTTCATCGCCGCCGAGCACGAGCTGGCGGAGGCCGCCGAGAAGGCGGGCCTCAAGTACAACGCGTTCATCCAGCGCATCGTCGACGAGGCGATGGCGCGGTGAGCCGGCGCGAGGTTCCGACCCCCGAGCTGCGTTGCCCCACCTGTCACACCGAGCTGGAGCGGTTCTGGAGCTTCTGTCCCAGCTGCGGCCGCCGGCTCGAGTGGCGCGACACGCAGCGCGAGACGAACGCCGAATGCGCCTACTGCGGCTGGATGGTCTCCGATGCGTCGTCGTTCTGCCCCTGGTGCGGGCGCAACATCAAGGACGAGGACTCGAGCGCAGAGCCCCTCAAGGCTCCGAAGGGGTTCAAATTCCACGCACGGTGCGACTGGGGCTGCGGCGGCGGCGTGATGTACCCGATGCGCTTCTGTCCCTGGTGCGGGCGCGCGCAAAGCTGGCGCTACGACGATTTTCAGAACGTCTGTCCGCATTGCGACCGGGGCGTCGATGACTGGATGGCCACCTGCCCCTGGTGCGGCGAAGATGCGACTGGGCGCGATCTCATCCCGCGCGCGCTGCGCCGGGCCCGCCGCCTGCTGATCGTCTCGCGCATCCGCGACTGGCATTACCGGGTGATGTTGCGGCCCGGCGTGTCGGGAGTCGCGCCGCGCGCGCCGAAGGTCATCGAGCTCGACCGCCGCTACGTCACCGGCAAGCGCCGCCGCGACGAAATCTCGTGGAACATGCTGACGGGACTGCTGCTCCATGAGCTCGGGCATTCGTTCCTCTATCATCACTGGTCCTGGACGCGGACGGGCCGGTTCCGCCGCGCGTTCGGCGAAGTGCGCAAGGCCTATCGCGTGGCGGACGAGCACTGGGTGGATTTCGAGCGCCGCCGCATCGCGACGACGTTGACCGATTATGTCAGCGCCTATGCCGCGACGCATCCGCAGGAAGACTTTGCCGAGACGTTTCGCTTCTACGTCACTCGCCGCGGCCGGCTCCGCGAGCTGTTCAGCGAGTTTGGTCGAAAGCGCAAAGGCGTTCGGCTGTTCGAGAAGTTCTTGGTATTACATGACTACGTGAGAGGGTTGAGAGGCTGGAAATGAGGTGAGGCTGTTGCGGAGGATGGTGAAGGTTGGTGAAGGATGGTGGAGGTTCCGCAACCTCCAGATCCTCCACCAACCTTCACCGCCCTTCACAACCTCGCCGGCTTCAGCCGGCGAAGCAATACGCGCAGCCCTTCTCCTGCGCGCGCGCGACTGCCAGCACGCCGGACGGCACGACCTGAACACCCGGAAGCAGCCCGGCGACCCATTCCGCCTTCACCGCCGCGGCGTCCATACTCATCTTCTGTGCCACCATACTGCTGTACACGGTCAACGCGACGTTGCAGCAGCCGACCTGCGCGCCGCTCGCGAGCAGCGCCTCGAGGCCCGTGCCCGGCAGTGGCAACGGCATCACCTTCGCGAAAATGTTGCGAGTCGCCGGCGCGTCGCCTTCCTTGACATTGAACACCTCGCCGAGCTTGTATTTGGCCCAGAGCGCGTCCTGCATGGCGATGGGGATCGCCGCATGCCGGAGCACGATCACCGCCGAGTTGTCGGCGTCCTTGGTGCCGTAATTCTCGTTGTTACCGTTGAGCCAGACGCGGGGCCACACGACCGGCATGCCGCTGTTCGACTCGGGCGCGTCGAACAGCATCTTATGCTTGCCGTTGATGCGATTGAGCCACGTCTCGAATGACGCGTCGGCGGCTCCCAGAATCGGATCGTGACGGGTCGGCTGCGCTTCCAGACGAAGCGGGGTCAGCCCTGCGACTCCGGCGGCCGCCGTGGCGGCAAGACGACCAAGAAATCCACGCCTGTACATGCGAAGCCTCCTCTAGTGGTGAGACCGCGTTGGATACGCGACATCGGGTGGTGGATCGCCGTGCGGCCAGTCGTTCTCCTTGCCCGTGAAGTCGGGGCGAGAATGTACGTTGACATACGCGGCGACATTGAACGCCTGGCTATCGGACAGCGTGCCGGGCGCATCGAACGGCATGTTGCGACTGATGAATTCAGCGGCGGTGCGGACGCGCGTCATGCCCGCGCCGATGTTGTACGACTCGGCACCCCACACCGGCGGAGCTCCTGGCGTTCCCTCGCCGGCGGGGCCGTGACATTTCGCGCACGACGCCGCAAAGACGCGCGCGCCGGCTGCTGTGTCCGCGGTGAACGAGGCCCAATTCTGGAGCCGGTTGCCGGGGGTCGGTGGGAGGACATCGACGCCACGCGACAAGAACGCGAGATAGGTCACGATGTCCCGCATGTCGGCGCCGGCCGGGTCGAGCGCCGTCCCATTCATGCTGCGACGAAAGCAGTCGTTGATGCGATACTCGATGGTCTCGACCATCCCGCTGCGCGCGCGATACTGCGGATAGTGCGCGAATACACCGATCCACGTCCCAGTCTCACGGCGGCCCGCGTCGAGATGGCAGCTCGTGCAGCGCAGCTTGTTACCGACATGCGTGGGGAGACTGTCACGGGTCGCCGTCAGTAGCGCGCGCCCGCGCCGCACCGCATCGCCGTACGGTCCGATAGGAATGAGCGAGTCGGCCGGACCGGCCAGCCCGCCGGCCTGGGCGGGACGGGAGGATTCGGCTCGAGCACATCCAGTTATGCAGATGATGCAGATGAAGACAGACGTGGAGCGCACCGGGCGAGATAATACCGCCATTTCACGCGGCGGCAACCTTTCGACGTCTGGCGCTATCCAAACCGGCGTCTCCTCCACCCAGGTTCCCATGATTGCGCCGCTGCTTGCTTCCCTGCTGCTCATCGTCCAAAGCCGTCCGCCCCTCGACTCCGCGACCGTCGCACGCGTGCTCAACCAGCTCCGCACCAGCGACTCGACCGTCTGCGCGCTCGCCGGCGAAGCGCTCACCAATTACGGCGGGTTCTGGGGCTCCTGGGGCCGTGCATTCGGCGATCCAGTCATGCCGATGCCGCAGCCGATGCCGACTCCGATGCCGATGCCGGGCGGTGGTGGTGGGGTGCACGTCGAGATGCATGGGAAGAGACACGAGCTCGACCCTGCGGTGTTGGGCGCCTTCCGCGCCGTCATTCGCGATGATAACCGCTGCGTCCGCAACATCGCCGCCCGCGTGCTAGGTAACCACGGCGGCCCCGGGGCCTACGACCTCTTCCTCGGCCTACTCCGCGATGCGCGGGCCGACTTGCGCGAGACCGGCGCGCTCGGGCTGGGCGAGCTCGAGGATTCGCGCGGGATCAGTCCGCTCAGCGATGCGCTCGCGCACGACGACAGTCCCGCCGTTCGCACGACTGCCGCCTGGGCGCTCGGAGAAATCGATGAGAAGGTCGCGATTGACCCGCTGGCCCGCGCGCTGACCGACCGTGCGCCTGAGGTGCGCCGCACCGCGGCCTGGGCCCTGGGTGAAATCGAAGACGTACGGGCGGTGCGCCCGCTCAGCACCGCACTCAACGACCCAGTGCTCGAGGTCCGGCTCGTCGCCGTGTGGGCACTCGGAGAAATCGAAGACGAGTCTGCGGTGCCGCTCCTCGCCAGCGCGACGAAGGACCGCGATCCGCGCGTGCGCCAGCAGGCCGCGTGGGCACTGGGCGAAATCGAGAAGCCGGAAGGCATCGCGCCGCTCGAACCGTTGCTACGAGATCCGGTGGCGGACGTACGGCGAACGGCGATCTGGGCGCTCGGGGAGATCGAGGACGCGGGTGCCATTGCCGCGCTCGCCGTCGCACTCAAAGACTCGGATCCGGAGGTGCGGGTGCTCTCGGCGTGGGCGTTGGGCGAGATCGAAGGTGACGGCGCGGTTGAGCCGCTGCTCGCGGCGTTGAAGGACAAAGACGAGGACGTCCGTGCGACCGCCGCTTGGGCGCTCGGCGAAATCGAAAGCCCGCGCGCGCTTGACGGCCTCACAGCGGCCCAGCAGGACGAGGTCGGATCGGTCCGCCATGCCGCGACGTGGGCCCTGCGGCAAATCGACCACGAGGATAGTCCGCGCGTGCGCGTGCGGCCGCGCGTGAGAGTCAAGCCGTGATCCGGCCGCGCTCCACGACCTGAAAGTAGTCCCGCAGCTCCTCGGCTTCCCGTACATCGTCCCAGTCGAGGAGCTGTTTCATTCGCGCGGCCACCTTGGACACTACCGACTGCGCATGGTCGGGGATTTCATAGAACAGGTGTAGTCGTCTGACGAGCACGTCCTGGACACGAACCGCCATCTCCCGCTCGACGGCGTACGTGACCTCAGCCCAGATCTCCGGCCGGCCGGCGACGATCGGCTCGCCGAGCCTCCCCCGGCGGTCGCGGTCGACCAGGTTGAGCACCGCGGCAGCCTCGCTGCCGTAACTCGCCACCAGGTGTCGAGCCGTCGTCTCGGCGGCGCCGCGCGCCCGCGCCGCCTCGACGAGGACGTCGAGGTCTCGGGTTTCGCCGCCTGGTAACGGCAACGTGTCGGTCGGGGCGCGTGGTGGCAGTGGGCGTCCATCGACCTCGTGCAGCCGCGCCGCGACCCGATCGACCACATCGCGCGCCATGACCCGATAGGTTGTCAGTTTCCCGCCGGCGATCGAAATCAGACCGTGCTCGCTTTCGAATACTCTATGCTCGCGCGATACCTGCGACGGGCTCGCGTGGTCCTCGCGGAGCAAGGGTCGTACGCCTACCCATGCCGAGACCACGTCATTCGGCGCGAGATGGGCGTCCGGAAATGCGGCGTTAGCGGAGCGGAGCAAGTACCTCACATCCTCCGACGTCACGCGCAGCGCCTCCGGCGACGCATCGGCGTCCGTGTCCGTCGTCCCGATGTAGGAGAGATCGCCCCAGGGCAGCACGAACATCACGCGACCGTCGATCGGCGAGAACAGCGTCACCGCGTGCTCGTTCGCAACACGCCGGCGCGGGACGGTGACATGCGCGCCCTTGGTGAGCCGCAGGATCGCCGGGGCGAGCGGGTCGTCCAGGCGGCGCAGCTGATCGGACCATGGCCCCGTCGCGTTGACGACCACCTGCGCGCGAATCGTTGCGGTTTGTCCGGTGAGCACGTCGCGCACGACCGCGCCGCGGATGCGTTCGTCGGCCTTCAGCAGCGCCGTCGTCTCGACGTAGTTCGCGGCGAGCGCACCCGCACGCATCGCGCTGCGCAGGGTCGCGATGACCAGGCGCGCGTCGTCGGTTTGGGCGTCGTAATACAGCGCCGCTCCGATCAGACCGCGATCGCGGAGCCCCGGCTCGACGCGCCGCACTTTCTTGGCACGCAGCCAGCGATGCCAGCGCACGTTCCGGAATGCGGAGAGCAGGTCGTACAGCCACATGCCCGCGCGCAGCTTCCACGCGGGGATGCGCCCGCCCCGATACACGGGGAAGAGAAACGCGAGCGGCCGCACGAGGTGCGGGGCAATCGTGAGGAGGACGCGGCGTTCGTGGCTCGCCTCGAACACAAGATGGAACGCGAACTGCTCCAGGTAGCGTATGCCGCCGTGGATCAGCCGTGAGGAATGGGACGAGGTGCCCGCCCCGAAATCGGCCTTATCGATCAGCGCCGTGCGGAACCCGCGCGATGCGGCATCGCGCGCTATCCCCGCCCCCGTGATGCCGCCGCCGACGATCAGGACATCCACGGGCGTCTCGACCATGGAGGCCAAGGCTGCGGCTCGCGTTTGCTCCAACTCCCCTCCACTTGGGGCTGGTGGTAGGTTTCGATTCCAGGGAAGAGAGGAAGAATCTAATGCCGAGTCTCAACGGTCGTCGCGTGGCTGTGATCGCCGGCGTCCGTACGCCGTTTGCCAAAGCCGGCACTGTGCTGAAGGACGTGCGGGCCGTGGATCTCGCGCGCTACGCTGGGCGCGAGCTGCTCGAGCGCACCAATCTGGATGGCACCGAAGTCGACGAAGTCATTTTCGGTCAGGTCGTGCCGTCGGCGCTGGTGCCGAATATCGGACGCGAAGTGAGCCTCCTGCCACAGTTTCCCAAGGAGATCCCCGCCTATTCGTTGAATCGCGCGTGCGCCTCGGCGAATCAGGCGATCACCGCCGCGCAGGATCAGATCGCCCTGGGGCACGCGCATGTGATCATCGCGGGGGGCGCCGAAGCGCTGTCGGACATTCCCATTCTCGCGTCGCGGCGGCTCGCGGACATCCTGGTTGAAGCGAGCAAAGCCAAATCCTTCCCCGCGCGCGTCAAGACGTTCGCCAAGATTCGCCCGAAAGACCTCGTTCCGGTCGCGCCCGCAATCGCCGAGCCGTCGACCGGAATGTCGATGGGCCAGTCGGCCGAGAAGATGGCGAAGGAGAATCACATCTCGCGCGAAGCGCAGGACCGCTGGGCGTTGCGCAGTCACCAGCTGGCCGCGCAGGGCACCGCCGATGGTCGCCTGACGGCCGAGATCGTGCCGTGGCTGCCCGCCCGCCCCGGCGACGCCGTGGTGCAGCAAGACAACGGGATTCGCACCGACACGTCGCTCGAGCAGATGGCGAAACTCAAACCCGTCTTCGATCGCCGCTACGGCACCGTCACCGCCGCCAACTCCTCGCCGCTGACCGACGGTGCTTCAGCCGTGCTCCTGATGAGTGACGAGAAGGCGCGTGCGCTCGGATACGAGCCGCTCGCGTACATCCGCTCCTATGCGGTCGCCGCCGTGGACCCGGGGTGGCAGCTGCTCCAGGCGCCGATTTGGGCCGTCCCCAAGGCGCTCGAGCGCGCCGGCATCCAGTGGAAGGACCTCGGCTTGATCGAGATTCACGAAGCCTTCGCGTCGCAGGTGCTCTCGAATCTTCAGGGCTTCGCGGCCAAAGGCTGGGAGATCAACGAGGACATCATCAACGTCATGGGTGGCTCGATCGCCATCGGCCATCCCTTTGGGGCGACCGGTGGCCGCCTCGTCACCACGCTCTCCAACGAGATGCGCCGGCGCGACGTGCAGTTCGGCCTGATCTCCGTGTGCGCGCAGGGTGGGATGGCATTCGCGATGGTACTGGAGCGCCGCTGATGGCCACGATCGCTCCCTCCCCCGCCGCGCGTACCGCGCCGGCCCTCACTTGGGAGGTCGCGGACGGCATCGCGACCGTCGTGCTCGATCTCAAGAGCCAGCCCGTCAATGTCATCTCGCGGGCGGTGAAAGACGAATTCATCGCCTGCTTCGCCGCGCTGGCCGACGATCCGAGTGTGAAAGCCGTGGCGTTTTTCTCCGGCAAGGCGGACAACTTCATCGCCGGCGCCGATATCGAGGAGTTCGTCACGCTCAGCTCGGCTGCCGAAGCCGAGCGTCTCTCGGCCGACGGCCAGGACATGCTCGATCGCGTGGCGCGCTTTCCCAAGCCGATCGCCGTCGGCATCAACGGCTCCTGTTTGGGCGGGGGGTTCGAGCTCGCGCTCGCCTGTCACTACCGCGTTGCCACCGACCACCCCAAAACGCAGATCGGCTTGCCCGAGGTGCAGCTCGGCATCTTGCCCGCGGCGGGCGGCTGCCAGCGGCTGCCGAGGCTCGTCGGCGCGCGTGCCGCGCTCGATATGATCCTTGCGGGCAAGAGCGAGCGGGCCGCCAGGGCATTCCGTCTCGGGATGGTGGATGAGCTGGTGCCGCCCGCGATCCTCGCCGACATCACGCTGGCCGCGGCGAAGCGCATGGCGGGTGGGTGGCGCCCGAGGCGCAAGCGCCCCGGAGGCTTCGTCGGATTTCTGCTCGACGGCAATCCGCTCGGGCGGCGACTCGTGTTCCGCACCGCGCGCAAACAGGTGCTCGAGCGGACCGGTGGAAACTATCCCGCACCGCTCGCGGCGCTCGAGGCGGTCGAGTACGGGCTGAAGCACGGCATCACCGAAGGCTTGAAGCGCGAAGCGCAGTTGTTCGGGCAGCTCGCGGTCACGGATGTCTCCCGCAAACTCGTCCAGATCTTCTTCGCGACGAATCAGCTCAAGAAGGACCCCGGCATCGCCAACGCGCCGCCACCGGTGCGCGTCGAGCGGCTTGGCATTATCGGCTCGGGCTTCATGGGCTCCGGCATCGCCGGCACCGCGGTGTCCCAGGCCGAAGTCGATGTGCGGATGAAGGACGCGGACCTGACTCGCGTGGCCCAGGGGCTCCTCGCCGCGCGCGCGATTCTCGATGATCGGCTGAAGCGGCGGCGGATCACCAAATACGACTACGCGCGACTCGTCGCCTTGCTCTCCGGCAGCGACAGCTACGCGGGCTTCGGGCGCGCCGAGCTCACGATCGAGGCGGTGTTCGAAGAGCTGGGAGTGAAGCAGCAGGTGCTGAGGGAAGTCGAGGCGGTCCTGCCATCCAACGGCGTCTTTGCTTCGAACACTTCGACGATTCCAATCACGCGCATCGCGGAAGCGGCGCGTGCGCCCGAGCGCGTCATCGGCATGCACTTCTTCTCCCCCGTCGCGAAAATGCCGTTGCTGGAGGTCATCCCGGGCGCGCGGACCGAGCCACAGACCATCAGCACCGCGGTCGCATTTGGCCGGCGCATGGGGAAGACCGTCATCGTCGTGAAGGACAGTCCCGGCTTCTGGGTGAACCGCATCCTCGCGCCGTACGGGAATGAAGTCGGGCACCTCCTCGCGGAGGGGGCGTCGATCGAAGACATCGACAGCATGGCGGTGCGGTTCGGATTTCCGGTGGGGCCGGTTACGCTGCTCGACGAAGTCGGCCTCGATGTCGCGGTCAAGGTGGCAGGCGTGATGCAGGAGGCGTACGGCGAGCACATCGTCCCTATCCCGGGGGAAGGCATCGCGGCTTTGGTGAAGGCCGGCCGCCTCGGACGCAAATCGGGGCGCGGCTTCTATTTCTACAAGGGCGGCAAGAAACGCGGCGTGGATGAAAGCGTGTACGGTTTGCTCGGTGTCCATCCCAACGGCGGCCCGCGTCCCGCGGAGATCCTGCAGCGGCTCGTGCTCGGCATGGTCAATGAGGCGGCGCGGGCGCTGGGCGAGGGCGTGATCCGCAATCCGCGCGACGGCGATATCGGCGCGATCTTCGGATTTGGTTTCCCGCCGTTCCGCGGCGGCCCGCTGCGATACGCGGACGACCTCGGTGCCGAACGCGTCGTCAGCGATCTCGAGCGCCTCGCCGAGCGGCATGGTGTCCGCTTCGCGCCATCCGAGGTATTGCGGGAGCATGCCCGACAGGGAACCAAGTTCTACGCCTGATGCTGCGCGCCGCTTTCCTGTGGTTGAGCGAGCAGCCCCGCATCTTTCGGTTCGTTCGACGGAATGGACTCGCGCGCAAATTGGCATCGCGGTTCGTCGCGGGCGAAACGCTCGAAGACGCCATCGCCACCCTGCGCGACTTGAGCAGCAGCCACCTCTCCGCTTCGCTCGATTTGCTCGGCGAATCGGTGCTGCATGCCGATGAAGCGCGGCGCGCTTGTCGGACCTATCTCGATCTCCTCGACCGCATTCGCGCCGCCAAAGCTAACGCCAATGTCTCGGTCAAACTCACGCAGATGGGGCTCCACATCGACGAGCCGCTCTGCATTGCCAACATGCGCGCGATCATCGACAAGGCGAAGCACTACGATTCGTTCGTGCGCATCGACATGGAGCAGTCCAGCTACACCGCGAAGACCATCGCGCTCTTCAAGGACAGCTTCTATCCCGAGTTCGGGAATGCCGTGGGCGTGGTGCTGCAGTCGTACCTGCGTCGTACTGCGGCGGATGTGGACACGATGATCCGTCTGGGCGCGCGCGTGCGCCTCTGCAAGGGGGCGTACCAGGAGCCGGACGACGTCGCGTTCCCCGCAAAACGCGACGTCGATGCCAACTTCGTCGACTGCATGGAGCAGCTCATGGAGCGGGGCAACTATCCGGGCATCGCGACGCACGATCTGAAGATCATCGACCATGCCAAGGCATTCGCGCAGCGGCGCAAGATTCCCGTCGAGCGCTTCGAGTTTCAGATGCTGTACGGCATCCGCCGCGACGTGCAGTACCGGTTGCGACGGGAAGGCTACAACACGCGGGTGTACGTCCCGTTCGGAACGCACTGGTATCCGTACTTGATGCGCCGTTTGGCCGAACGCCCCGCCAACCTCGCATTTCTCACATCGAACATCCTCCGGGAATCGGTACATCGGCGTCGCTGATGGACGACACTACATTGGGAGGCTATCAGCAGGTCCACGGCCGCCCGCCCGCGTTCGGCGCCGCCGACGGCCAGGCCTACTCCGTCGCCACGTTCGCCGACGATGCCGGTGCCGACGGCCGCTACGGCGCCGCGCTGTTGTTCGTGCGCTGGGGCGAAGGCGAGCGCCCGGTGGGACACCTCGAGACCGACTATCTCGCGTTCGGCGCGACGCCGGACGAAGCGCTAGCGCCGGTACTGGCGCTCAGGCTGGAGCAGGTGAAGGCGTATCTCGATCAATGCGTCGCCCGGAGCACGGCGTGACGCTCACGCATGGCGTGGTCCTCGCGCGTACCGCAGGAGGATACCGCGTTCACACCGATGCGGGCGAAATCACCGCCACGCTGCGCGGCAGGTTGAAGTACCAGGATTCCGACCGCGTCGTGCCGGGCGACGTCGTGGTCCTCGAGGGATCGACCATCGCCGAGATTCGTCCACGGCGGTCCGTGCTCGCGCGCCGGGCGGCGCAGGGCAGCAGCGGCGCTGGTCCTCGGCGCTCGCAGCCAGTCGCTGCGAACGTGGATCAGGTGATCGTCGTGACTTCCGCCCGTGATCCAGAGCCGAGTCCCCGGATGATCGACCGGTTCCTCGTCATCGCGGAAGCGAACGGCCTTCCGGCAGCGGTGGTCCTCAACAAGATCGAGCTTGACCGCATGATCGAGGAGACCCTGACGCGCCGCTTCAAGACCGCAGGCTATCAATTGCTGGGAACGTCGGTGAAGGCGGAGGAAGGCCTCCCAGCGCTGCGCGACTTGCTCCGCGGCCGTCATTCGGTGTTCACGGGGGCATCGGGCGCGGGGAAATCGAGCTTGCTGAACGCGCTGGAGCCTGGCCTCAAGCTGCGCGTGGGTGCGATCAGCGAAAAATGGCGCACCGGCAAGCACACGACGACGACGGCGGAGCTGGTGCCCGTCGCCGGCGTCGGCTATGTCGTGGATACGCCAGGCCTGCGAGAAGTGGGCGCCTGGGGCATCGATCCCAACGCGCTCGGCGCGTGCTTTCCGGAGTTCCGGCCGTTTCTCGACCAGTGTCGCTTCGACAATTGCCGGCACCTGGCCGAGCCCGGCTGTGCGGTGCGTGGCGCGCCGGCAGGCGCGATCGATCCCGACCGCCTGCTGTCGTACGAGCGGATCTACGAGGAGATCAGCGAGCCTTCCTGGTCCAGCGGCCGGCGTCGCGGGCGGTGACCTTGGCCATCATCTGTGCGAACGCGTCGTCGAGATCGATGCGCTGCGAGTTGGCGATGCAGATGACCACGAACAGAATGTCGGCGAGCTCCATGGCCAGCGAGCCGGCCTCCTCATCCACTTTCCGTTGCTTCGGGCCGAATTGGTGATTGATCTCGCGGGCCAGCTCGCCGACCTCCTCGGCCAGTCGCGCCACGTTGGCCAGTGGCGGGAAATAGCCTTCTTGGAACTGGCTCACCCAGTCATCGACCCGCTGCTGCGCTTCACGCAAGCTCATGGTTGACCTCGTCGCGCCCTTTCGGGGTGAGCGATATGCGGCCGTGGATCGGCTCAGCTCGCTGATCGCGCCGCCCTACGATGTGATCGATCCTGTCGAGCGCGCGCGGTATGCCGCATTGGACCGGGACAATATCGTGCACGTCATGCTCCCGGAAGCGCCGCCGGGCGCGGCTGACGAGCAGCGTTACCGCATCGCCGCCGAACACCTGGCCGCGTGGCGCCGCGACGATGTGCTCAGGCGCGATCCGGAGCCCGTGCTCTACGTGCTCGCCCAGGACTTCACGCTGCCGACGGGGGAGCGCCGCACGCGGCGCGGCGTGTTCGCTGCCGTTGCGGCGGAAGGTTACGAGCCGCGCCGGATTCGGCCGCACGAACACACGCACGCTGGACCCAAGGCTGACCGCCTCGCGCTCATGCGCGCCACCGCAACCAACATCGAGTCGATTTTTCTGCTGGCACCTGATCACGATCGTGCGCTCGCGAACGCGGTTGCCGCGGCATCGTCGGGCAAGCCGGAAGCGACCGCGGAGTTGAACGGCGTCGGCATACGCCTTTGGATCGTGCGCAAGCCGTCCGCCCTCCCCCTTCCCCCGTCCCCGTTGTACATCGCCGACGGCCATCACCGCTACGAAACGGCGAGCGCGTATGCCGTGGAGAATCCAGCGGCGGATCGCGTGCTCGCGCTGATCGTTTCGGCGCAGGATCCCGGCCTCGCCGTCCTGCCCACGCACCGTGTCATCTTCGGGCCGGGGCGCGACATCGAGCGCCTGTTGCCGCGCTGGCGCGAGTGGTTCGATGTGCAGCCGGTCGCTGCGGGCGGTGACCCGCTGGCCGTACTCGCCGCGCTGGGCCGCGACCGCACGGCCTGTCTCGTCGCCGACCGCTCGCGGATCCTGGCGCTCCTGCTCAAACCGGGCGCGCTCCCCGATCGACTGCCGAGCCTGGCGCACAGCGCCGCGGTCCGTGATCTCGATGTCGCGCGGATCGAATCCCTGGTTGTGAAGGAGGTTCTGGCCGCGGGGACGTCGACCCCCATCGTCCGCTACGTTCCTGACGGCAACGAGGCACTCGGCATGGTCCAGCACGGCGGTGCGGCCGTGTCGGTGCTCCTCAATCCTACGAAGGTGGAACAGGTATTCGCGGTGGCGGATGCCGGCGATGTGATGCCGCCGAAATCCACCTACTTCATTCCGAAGGTGCCGAGCGGTCTAGTCTTGCGGCCCGTGTAGTCGGACGGTCGGACTGTCGGACCGTTGGACGGTCAATCTTGGAGGTAGTATGGCGCTACAGGGAAGGCAGATTCTCTTTCTAGCTGGTCCGTTGTACGAAGATCTCGAGCTGTGGTATCCGAAAATCCGACTTGAGGAGGAAGGGGCGACGACAATCGTCGCCGGGATTGGCGAGAAGACATATCAGGGCAAGCGAGGATACCCGGTCACCGTCGACTCCCAGGTGGATCAAATCGATTCCGGGGATTTTGATGGGCTCGTCATCCCTGGAGGCTTCGCCCCTGATCAGCTTCGGCGCTTCGAAAAGGTCCTACAGTTAACACGGCAGATCTACCAAGCCGGTAAACCGGTCGCTTTTATATGTCACGCCGGGTGGGTGCCCATTTCCGCGAAGATCCTGAAGGGAAAACGGGCGACTAGCGTTCGTGCCATCAAAGACGACATGGAAAACGCAGGCGTGCTGTGGGAGGACAGTGCTGTCGTCGTCGATGGGAATCTGATCTCGTCCCGGACTCCTGCAGATTTGCCGCAGTTCTGTCGTGCTCTTATTAAAGCGCTTGAGCTTGGTCCGCAGGACTGAGGCCTATGCAGCGGTTGGTCGTTTTGCCACGCTTCGAGACACGCTCTTGTATAGGCCCCAAGTCAACTTGGCGGTATGCTCGCGCCGCGCTTCAATCTCCTTTGCTTGTTCAGCCTCGAGAAGGTTCAGACCCTTTGCAAGGAATGTGGCATACGAAATTTCTGAAAGTGATCCAATCGAGATATCGAGAAACCGCCGAAATTCGCCGTTCCCCCGCTTCGCCACGCCCTCGGCGATGTTGGCCGCCACCGAAAAGGCGGCACGTCGGAGCTGGGACGTCAAGGCGTACAGTTCGTGTTTCGGAAATCGGTCGGTCGCGCGATAAATCGCAAGCACCAGTTCATGGGCAGCCTGCCACGCGGTGAGTCTCTGGTAAGGCATCATGGCACGATGATAAATGGTAATCGCCAAACCCGGCCATCAAACGAATGCGGCCGACATCCAAAACGCGCAGTCGGTCAGACCGTCAGACTGTCCGACCGTCCGACGCTCCTGTAGTTTCTGCGCATGAGTCCACGGCACAGGCAGCAGATTCTCGACAACCTCGATTCGGTCTACCGCGAGGCATACGACCGCGCGAAGGCGGCGAAAGACGAACGCCGCATGGCCGATCTCGATGCCGCGTATCAACGCGAACAACTGCTGCTCGAAGTCCTGCTGGATATCCGCGACGGCCTGACCGCTCCCGCGAAACCGAAGCCACAGTCCGACGCGGGAGGCAATCCGATCGCCGCGCTCGACACCATTCGTCGCATCACCAAGCTTCGTTAGGAGGCCCCTCGTGCGTCGTACGTCCTACGTCGTTGCGTTGGCGCTGCTCGGCGCGTGTGGTTCCAAGGCTGACATCGTCATCGAGGGGGGGCCTGTATGGACGGGGCTCTCCACGGGACGTGGGCAGCCGGGGGCGGTGGCGATCGCAGACGGCAAGATCCTCACGGTTGGTGATTCCGCCGCAATCGCGCGGTACGTAGGGTCCAAGACTCAGGTCCTCCGGGCGCATGGCGGCCTCATCATGCCCGGCTTCGCCGATGGTCACACGCACTTCATCGACGGGGGCTTTCAGCTCGCCTCCATCGATCTGCGCGATGCGGCGACCCCGCAGGAGTTCGTGCGGCGGATCAAGGATTACGCTGCGCATGCCAAGCCTGGTGTGTGGATCACGGGCGGAGACTGGGACCATACGCTGTGGCCCGGCGCGCACCTGCCCCAGCACGAATGGATCGACTCGGTTACGCCGAACAACCCTGTCTTCATCAATCGGCTCGATGGGCACATGGCGCTGGCGAACAGCGCGGCGATGAAGGCCGCCGGTGTTACCACAGCGACAACGGCGCCGGCCGGCGGTGAGATGCCGCGGGATTCGCGTGGTGAGCCGATCGGCATCTTCAAGGACCGCGCGATGGATCTCATCTATCATGCGATTCCCGATCCGTCTCCCGAGCGGCGCGATTCTGCGTTGGCGCGCGCGCTGGCCCATGCCGCGTCCGTGGGCGTGACGGCGACCGCGCACATGTCGGCGTCCTTCGCCGATCTCGCGAGCTACCACCGGCTGGAGCACGCCAATCGCGAGATCGTCCGCGTATCGCTGTACTTGCCACTGAGCGACTGGAAGGCCGTTGCCGACAGCGCGCGCCGCGACCCGGGCGACGATTGGGTGCGGATCGGCGGCGTCAAAGGCTACATGGACGGGTCGGCCGGCTCGCGCACCGCGTTCTTTTTCGAGCCGTTCTCCGATTCGGCCGGCTACCGCGGCCTCATGCAGCATCCGGAGGCGGACATGCGCACCTGGATCGGCGCGGCCGATTCGGCCGGCCTCCAGATCGCCGTGCATGCCATCGGCGATCGCGCCAATGCGATCTTGCTTGCGATTTACGACAGCGTGACTCGGGCGCACGGCGCGCGGGACCGCCGCCTACGTGTCGAGCACGCGCAGCATTTGCGCCCGCAAGAGATTCCGCTGTTCGGTGCACGACGCGTCGTGCCGTCGATGCAGCCCTACCACGCCATCGACGACGGCCGTTGGGTCGAGAAGCGTATCGGCCCAGAGCGCATCAAGACGACCTACGCCTTCCGCACCCTGCTCGATACGGACGCACCGTTGTCATTCGGATCCGACTGGACCGTTGCCCCGCTCGACCCGATGCTCGGGGTGTATGCCGCAGTCACGCGCCGCACGCTCGATGGCAAGAACCCGAATGGGTGGGTCCCCGACCAGAAGATCACGGTGGGCGAGGCGTTGCGGGCGTATACCCGCGGCAATGCGTGGGCGACGTTCAACGAGCAGAAATGGGGTACGCTGGCGGCGGGGCGCTTTGCGGACGTCGTGGTCCTCGATCGCGATCCGTTTGCGGTTGCACCGGAGTCGCTCGGCACGATCAAACCGCGCTTCACGATCGTCGGTGGGAAAGTGGTTTACCAGAAACCGTAGACGGGACGAGCCTAGCCTGAGTATTTGAATCCCGCTTCCCCAAGCGTGAGCGGCTCTCCCTCATGCTCCACGCCGGCGCCCACCACCTCGCCAAGGACCAGCGTGTGATCCCCGGCGGGGAGCGTGGCAACCACGCGGCACTCCACCCACCCCAGGCTGTCGACCAAAACCGGCACCCCCGACGCCGGCGCCGGTTTTGTCTTGAGTCCTTTGAGCTTCTGCGGTGCCTGGTCGGAACTGCGTCCCAGCTTGCCCGCGAGGTCGCGCTGGCCGGCCAACAACAGGTTGATCGCAAAGTGGTGGGAATCGCGGACCATTCCGATCGTCTTGGAGGTATTCTCGATGGCGACCACGACCATGGGCGGCTCGAACGCCGCTTGCGTGATCCAATTGGCCGTCATGCCGTGGTCTTCGCCATCGTGCGCGACGGTCACGACGTACAGACCGTAGGGGAAGTGTCGGAGAATTGCTTTCTTGGCGGCTTCGTCCATGTCTTGAAGTAAGAGAACAGGCTATTTTTGGGCAATATGGCGACACGCTCCCGCCCGGCCCCGCCCCAAGCCAAGCGCTCGCTCTCCAAGAGCGATCTGCTCGACATGTACCGGCTGATGCTCATGTCGCGGCGCATCGACGACCGGGAAATCCAGCTCAAGCGTCAGAACAAGATCTTTTTCCAGATTTCTGGAGCCGGGCACGAAGGTGTCCTCGTCGCCGCTGGGAAGGCGCTGCGGCCGAGCTATGACTGGTTCTATCCGTATTATCGCGACCGTGCGCTCTGTCTGGCGCTTGGCATGACGCCGACCGAGATGCTCCTCTCCGCGGTGGGTGCCGCGGACGATCCCAATTCCGGCGGACGGCAGATGCCGTCGCACTGGGGCCACAAACAGCTCAACATCGTCAGCCAGTCGAGCCCAACGGGAACCCAGTTTCTCCAGGCGGTAGGATGCGCCGAAGCGTGGCTGCGCTACACCAGAATCGACGAGCTCAAAGAGGAGGCCGTCCACGGCGATGAGGTCGTGTATTGCTCCGCCGGCGATGGGACGACGAGTGAAGGGGAATGGTGGGAAGCGCTGAACAGCGCCAGCAACCTCAAGCTGCCGGTGTTATTCCTCATCGAAGACAACAAGTACGCGATTTCCGTCCCGATCGAAGTGCAGACCGCCGGCGGATCGGTCTCCAAGCTGGTGAGCAATTTCCCCAACCTCCGCATCGAGGAAGTCGACGGCTGTGACCCGATCGCGTCGTACGAGGTACTGACCAGGTCGATCGAGTGGTGCCGCCAGCGCAAGGGGCCCGCCCTCGTTCACGCCCATGTCATCCGGCCCTATTCTCACTCCCTGTCCGACGACGAGGTCCTGTACAAGCCGCCGCGCGAGCGCGACGAGGAGGCCAAGCGCGATGCGGTGGCGACGTTCCCCAAACGTCTGCTCGCCGACGGCGTGGCCACGGAATCCGAGATCGACGCGATCAAGGCGCAAGTCGAAGAAGAGATCCAGGTGGCCGCCGACATCGCGCTCGCCTCGCCGCAGCCCAAACCGGAATCCGCGCTCCTCTGGGTGTACTCACCTGATGTCGATCCGACCTCGGAGCAATTCGATACCGAGGACGACCCGCATTTCACCGGCGAGCCCACGACGATGGTGGATCTGCTCAACGCCTGCATGAAGGACGAGATGGCGCGCGACCCGCGGATCGTCGTGTTCGGGGAAGACGTCGCCGATGTCAGTCGCGAGCAGTACCTCAAGGAAGTAAAAGGCAAGGGTGGCGTCTTCAAGGTGACGTGGGGGCTGCAGCGCCAGTTCGGCAGCGAACGCGTCTACAACTCACCGCTCGCCGAGGCGAATATCGTCGGGCGCGCGATCGGCTTGGCGACGCGCGGGCTCAAGCCGGTCGTCGAAATCCAGTTCTTCGACTACATCTGGCCCGCCTATCACCAGCTGCGCAACGAGCTCGCCACGATTCGGTGGCGCTCGAGCAACGCGTTCAGCGCGCCCGCCGTCGTCCGCGTGACGTACGGCGGCTACCTCAAGGGCGGCTCGGTCTATCACTCCCAGACGGGCGCCGTCGTCTTCACGTCGGTGCCCGGGCTGCGAGTCATCTGCCCGTCGACCGCGCTCGACGCGAACGGCCTGCTGCGTACCGCGATCCGCTGCGATGACCCCGTCCTCTTCCTCGAACACAAACACCTCTACCGCCAGACCTACAACAAAGCCCCCAATCCCGGCCCGAACTTCATGATTCCATTCGGCAAGGCCAAGGTGGTTCGGGAGGGAACGGCGGTTACCGTGGTGACGTACGGTGCCGTGGTGCAGCGCGCGCTCGTCGCGGCCAAAGAGCTCGAAGAAAAGGACGGCGTCAGCGTCGAAGTCGTCGACCTGCGATCGCTCTCGCCGGTCGACTGGGAGACGATCGGCGCCTCCATCAAGAAGACGAACAAGGTGATCGTGGCGTACGAAGACGCCTATTCCTGGGGTTACGGCGCCGAGATCGCCGCCCGCATCGCTGACCAGCTTTTCCCCTGGCTCGACGCGCCGGTCAAACGGGTGGCGTCGACCGACACGTTCGTTGGGTACGCCCCCAACCTCGAGGACTACATCCTGCCACAAGTGGAGGATCTCGCACAGGCGATGCGCGAGCTGCATGCGTTCTAAGCCGGCGCTCGCGTACACGCTCCTCTTTTTCCTGTCGGGTGCCACCGGGCTCATCTACGAGCTGCTTTGGGTCCGCGTGCTCTATCAGTCCTTCGGCTCCACGATCCAATCTGTGACCACCGTCGTGGCCGCCTACATGGGCGGGCTCGGCCTTGGCGCATGGTGGTTGGGCCGTGCTGCTGACCGCGCACCCCGGCCGGCCGTCCTCTATGGCTGGCTCGAAATCGCGATTGGTGCGTTCGGCATTATCTCACCGCTGGTGCTCCGGCTTGCACACTTGATGTACATCGGCGCCGCGGGAGCGCTGTCGCTGGGCGGTGCGGCGAGTGTCGCGCTGCGGTTTGGTTTGGCGGCGCTGGTCCTCATGATTCCCACCACGCTCATGGGAGGAACGCTGCCGGTCTTGACGCGCGCGCTCATGGGCGAGGATCGCGCACTACTCAAACCGTCGCTCGGCCGTCTGTACGGCTTGAACACGCTCGGTGCGATGACCGGCACGGCGCTCGCCGGCTTTTTCCTGATCGAGTTTGTCGGCGTGCGCGCGTCGCTCTGGGCGACGGCTGCACTCAATCTGGCAATTGGGGTGATTGCGATCCGGTTTGGCCGTCGGCAGGAGGCTGTGGAAGCATCCCAGGCGTCCGGTGAGGACCTCCACCACCCTCCACCAACCTCCACCGCCCTCCGCAACCTCGCACTCGCGCTCCTCAGTCTCACCGCGTTCGCCTCTCTGCTCGATGAGATCGCCTGGACGCGCGTGCTGATCATGATCGTCGGCGGATCCACATACGCGTTCACATTGATCCTGTTCGTCTTTTTGATGGGCATCGGTCTCGGCGGCGTCATCGTTGCGAGGCGCAGCACGCCGCGTATCGAGACAGCGGCGAGTGCCGGATTGGCACAGGGTATCGTGGGAGTGGGTGCTGCCGCGCTGTTTGTCTTCTTCGGGCTACTGCCCTCGTACATCATTGCGATCTTCCAGATTCCCGATCTCAGCGCCGTGCCCCGCCTCCTGCTCATGGCGGTGGCTGTCGGCGCCGTCGTCCTGATCCCGGCGATCGGGATGGGCATGACCTTTCCCCTGCTGACTGATCTCACCGCCAGGCCTCGCGAGGCGCGCGGCGCCGATGTCGGCACGGCCTACGCGCTCAACACGATCGGCAGCATCCTTGGCGCGGTCCTCACGGGATTCGTGCTGGTGGTCGTGCTCGGCACCCAGGCCACCTTGCGGATCGGATTGGTCGTGAATGGCATCGCTGCGCTCGCGCTTGGGCTGCTCGCCTCCCGCGGCGTGGCGGAAGGGTCGACGGAGGATCGCCGTATCCGGACGCGCGTGTTGACCGCCGGGTTGCTCGGAACCTTGGCCATCGTTGCTGCCGCGGCTGCGCCGGGTTGGAGCACGCGCCTGATCGATCTCGGGCCGACGATTTACGCGCGGGACCGCATGGACAAGCCGGCGCGCCAACGATTTCTGGCGCACAGTGGCGTGCGCCAACTCGCGTTCCAGGAAGGTCCCAATGCTACGGTGAGTGTGTGGGAGAGCGAGGCCGGGCGATCCTTGCGGGTAAACGGTAAGGTCGATGCGTCCGATCGGGGCGACATGGATACGCAGGTGATGATCGGTCTCGCGCCGGCAGTCGCCCGCCCCGGTGCCACATCCGCCTTTGTGATCGGGTATGGGACCGGGGTCACCGCACGGGTTCTTGCCTCCGTGCCGGGCATGCAGCGCCTCAAAGTCGTAGAAATCGAGCCCGCCGTCGTAGCGATGGACAGCCTGTTCCACGCGGTGAACGGCTCAGTCCTCGCTCACACCGGCGTCCAGGTGCTCATCGATGACGCGCGCAGCGCGTTACAGCTGGACCGGCAGCGCTACGACGTGATCGTCTCCGAGCCGTCCAATCCGTGGGTCGCCGGCATCGCGACTCTCTACACGCCGGAGTTCTTCCGCATCGCTCGCGCCAAGCTCACCGACGGCGGGGTCTTCTGCCAATGGATTCAGCTTTACCAACTGCCGCTTCCGGTCGTCGCGGGCATCGTGCGCAGCCTGCGCGCCGTATTCCCGCACGTGCATGTGTGGTTTGGCGGCACATCGGATCTTGTCGTGCTCGCGTCCGCTCGGCCGCTCACCTACGATCGCACCTGGCTCACGCAGCTGATCGGCCCCGGCGGTGCCTTGCATGCGCTCGCCAACGAATGGCTAAGCCTCGAATCCACTGACCAGTACTTTGGCCGTCTGCTGCTCGGCGACTCCGGTGTGGCGCGTCTCAGCGCGCGCGCGACCTTCGGCCATAGCGATAATCGCCCGCGTCTCGAGTTCGAGGCGGCGCGCCGGTTCCTCGATCCCGGAGTCGGGGCATACGCGGTCTTCGACTCCCTGGTGGAGATGGGAAATCGTGACAGCGAGACGTCCCCCTTCGCGCTGTTGCGAATACTGGCTGCGCGGCGCAGCGACGCGGGTGTACTTCCGTACCTCGATGCAGCCCGTCGTGCACAGCCGACTGTGGCGGAATGGAGCGTCCGCAGCGCGGGGATTCGCTTGGCCCTGGGAGACACTGCGCAAGCCGACTCCTTGCTCGGCGCGGCGCTCGCTCGCAGCGCAGGGGCGGCGTCCCCCGCAGCGCTGCTCATGCACGGCCTGCTGGCCGCCGCGCGCAAGCAGGCGCCGGCCGCGACGGCGCTGCGCGCAGCGCTTGCCGCAGGCGCCGATACGGCACAGGTGCGCGCTGCCTTGTCGTGGTTGGCGGTTCGGGAATCCCGGTGGGCTGAGGCGGTGTCGGAGGCGCGCGGTGCGCTGAGTACGGCACAAGGTACGTTTCGGCATCCCCTCCCCGGTGAATTTCTCACCCAATCGCTCGGGCAGATCGCGCTGGAGGCTCCGCCCGCCCTCGCGGAAAGCGTCCTCGCTTACGCAGCGGAGCGCCGCCCCGGGTCGGCGCGCTATCGTGAGCTGGCCGCGGTCGCCGCGTTGCGCGCGGGCGACTGTGAGGCGGCCGCAGCGAGCTTCATCGAGCTGCTGGATTTTGCGGTGGAGCGGGCAAACGGTCCGGCACTCGTCAGGGAGTGTCGGAGAGGCCAGGATTCTACGGCGAGGAGCGGGGCCGCTGGCCGCGGGGAGGAGGGGAGGCGGGTGCGGGAGAAGCGCTGAGCACATCCCGAATCTCGCCCGCGGCCGCAATCACGTGATCGACATCCCGCGACAGCGCCCGCGCCTGCTGCGTCGCATGGGTCAGATCGCTGAGCACGGCCGCCACGCCCGCCGATCTCAGGCGCAGCAGATCGAACCGGACGTTTTGCATGGCCAGGACGCACGACTCGATTTGCTCCTCGACGTTCTTCCGCCGCGTCAGGAGGTCGCTCAATGCCTGGCGCTGGCGTTCGAGTAAGTTGAGCTGTCGTTCGCGCTCCGCGCCTTCCTCATGATGCTTCACGGCCTCGATCCGAACCTCGATCCGCGCGAGGGCGCCATCGTCCATATCCGCGCTCATCCCGTACAGCATGCGCGCGAGGTCCTCGGCTCGTTTGAGCAGTGCGTCCACGGTCACGACCACGTCCGGAAGCAGCTTGCGCTCCGAGGTGGGGACTCGCTCCATGATCTTGAGAATTGCTTCCCGGTCGTTGCGCACCAGCCGGATCGTGTCGACATGGCGCCCGAACTCATCGGCCTTGGGAGCCAACAACGGCCGGCGCGCGCCCCCCAGGAGTGCTTCCTGCGCGTCGGGCGCCGCCGGCCGGTTGAGGACGTCGCGCCACGAGTAGCCGTTCTGCCACAGCTTCATGTATTGCGGCAGCAAGCCGAATCCGGCCCAGATAGCCGTGGGAAACAGCGACCAGCCGAGACCACCGCCCTGGATTAGGTCGATCAGCATCAATCCACCGCAGACGGACGCCCAGGAGACGAAGGAGTCGCGAAACTTCGCGACCATGCGCGGCTCACCGCTCGGTGTCAGATCGCTCTTGGCGTCGCGCTTGGGGGTTGGCCGGGTAGCGCGCCGCCGCTCAGGCCGGCCACCACCCGACATTCTTGCTGGAGGCGGACCGAGGCGCGTCTCTGGACGCGCCAGTGCGCCAGGGCCACTCGTGCGCCGAGATGGGCGATAGGAATAGGGTGGCGCACTGCGCGATTCGAGCGCGCGGCGCAGCGCGTCTGCAGTGGGCCAGCGCGCGTCGGGCTCTTTCTCGAGCGAGCGCATCACGCACGCGGCGAGATCGTCGGGACAGGTCGGAGTCTTTTCCTGGAGATTCGGCGCCTGCTCCGTGATCTGTTTCATCAAGATGCCTGGTACGGTTGGCGCCGAGAACGGGAGCTCGCCGGCAAGCATCTGATAACCGACGACGCCGAGGCTGTAGATGTCGGACCGCCCATCGATCTCACGATCGCCGGCCGCCTGTTCGGGGCTCATGTAGTGTGGCGTCCCGATCGCGACACCGGTGGCGGTCAGCGTTCCAGGGCCCGTGGTGGACGTCAGCGCCTTGGCGATGCCGAAGTCCGTGAGGACCGTCCGGCCGCGGCTACCCTCCAGCAGGATGTTGTCGGGTTTCACGTCGCGGTGGATGATGCCGAGCGCGTGTCCGGCGCCGAGCGCGTCGGCCGTTTCCATCATGATGCGGCGGGCCTCTTCAGGTGGGAGTCGCTCGCGGCGTTTGAGGCGCGCCGCGAGCGATTCACCATCCACATAGGCCATCACGAAATAGACGAGCCCGTCGGGACCCTCGCCGACGGAGTGAATTGGGACGATGTGGGGGTGCGACAGGCGCGCGGCGGTCTCCGCTTCGCGCAGAAACCGCGTGCGTATCTCCTCACGAAACGCGAGCTCCGGCGGCAGCACCTTGACGGCAACCCGCCGCTTGAGCCGCTCATCGCGGGCGTGATAGACCACGCCCATCCCGCCGCGGCCTATCTCCCCTTCGAGGGTGAACGAGGAGCCAAGGGCCTGACTAAGCCGCTGTGCCAACAGATCGCTCATGGGCCCCAAAAGATAGTCTTCGAGCGTCGAGTTGGCAGCCACGCGCCGCTTTGGCGGCGTAAAGCGGAACGGACCTGCCGTCTATGGTGTTTTGTCGTGGCATGGACGGTGCATTCCACCCACGGGAATCGCGTCCCTGTAACCCATGATCGGAGAACTCATGTCAGACCGGATGACGTTGCCCGTCGTGCCGCTGCGCGATGCCGTGCTGTTCCCCGGTGTCGCGTCGCCGATTGGCGCGGGCCGTCCAGCGACATTGCGCGCCATAGAAGCCGCCCTCAAGAATCCCGACCGCAAGGTCTTTGCGGTCGCGCAAAAGGAAAACGTCGACCAGGTCTCCCCCGGCGTGCTCTACACCACCGGAACGATCGCGCGGATCAGCCAGGTCCAGCGCAACCTCGGCGGTGTCCAGCTGATCCTGCATGGTGAGGCTCGCGGTACGTCGGTCCACTATAGTGAGACGAACGGCTACCTCGAAGCGACGGTCCGCGAAACGTCTGATCTGCCTCCTCTCAATGAGAAAGACGCGGCGTTCGTCGCGTTGCATCGCGAGGTCCGCGAGCGGGCCGCCGAGCTGGGCCAGAAGTCGGGCCTCCCGACGGAAGTCGTCCAGCAAGTGCTCCAGGGTGTCGCCGACCCCGGCGCCCTGGCTGATCTCGTCGCCGGCCATCTTGACATTCAGTCGGCGGAGCGTCAGCAGCTCCTCGAAACGCTCGCGGTTGAGGATCGGCTGCGTCGCGTGCTGGTCCACGTGCAGCGCCAGATCGCCGTGCTGGACGCTCAGGAAGACATCAAATCGCAAGTGCAGGAAGAGCTGGGCGAGCGCCAGCGCGAGATGCTGCTCCGCGAGCAAATGAAGGCCATTCGCAAAGAGCTCGGAGAGGAAGGGGAAGCGGCGGAGGCCGATGATCTCAAGAAGCGGCTCGACGCGCTGGATTTGCCGGAAGCCGCTCGGAAAGAGGTCGATCGCGAGCTCGCGCGCCTCGAGCGCGCCGGTCGCGAGTCGATGGAAGCGCAGGTTATTCGTACCTATCTCGAGACCGTCGCCGAGCTGCCGTGGAACAAGCGGGCGGAGGAATCGCTCGATCTGAAGCGCGCGGCGGAGATCCTCGAGGAAGACCACTACGGTCTCCAGGACGTCAAGGATCAGGTGCTCGAGTTCTTGGCCGTACGGCAGTTGCGCCGGCAGCAGGAGCCTAAGGAGGCGGCGCCGGGCAACGAGGACGATCGTGCCTCGCGCGCGCCGACGCTGCTGTTCGTCGGCCCGCCGGGCGTCGGGAAGACGTCGATCGCCAAGTCGATCGCGCGCGCAATGGGGCGTCCCTATGTGCGGATCTCGCTCGGCGGCGCTCGTGACGAGGCGGACATTCGCGGCCACCGACGCACATACGTGGGCGCGATGCCGGGCCGCATCATCCAGGGCATGAAACAAGCCGGGGCCAAGAACCCCATCTTCCTGCTCGACGAGGTCGACAAGCTCGGCATCTCGTTCCAGGGAGATCCGGCCGCGGCGCTGCTCGAGGTGCTGGATCCGGCCCAGAACGACACGTTTACCGACCACTATCTCGGTGTGCCGTTCGACCTGTCCGAGGTCCTGTTCATCGCGACCGCGAACTTCATCCAGAGTATTCCCGGACCGCTGCTCGACCGCCTCGAAACCGTCAATTTCGCGGGCTACACCGAACGCGAAAAACTCGAGATCGCCAAGCGCTATCTCGTGCCGCGGCAGCTACGGGAGAACGGCTTGCGGTCCGATCAGCTGACCCTGAGCGACGCTGCACTGAGCGAGATCATCGCCAGCTACACGCGTGAGGCCGGGGTCCGCCAGCTCGAGCGGGAAATCGGCAAGCTGGGACGCAAGATCGCGCGCAAGATCGCCGATGGCCAAGCGCAGACGGTGACTGTCGGGCCCAAGGACATTCCCGATCTTATTGGTCGGCCGAAGGTGCATCCTGAGCGCATGGCGGGGGAGGATGAGGTCGGCGTGGCCACGGGGATGTACTACACGCCCGTCGGCGGCGACATCATGTTCGTCGAGGCAAGCGTGATGCGCGGCAAGGGCGAGCTCGTCCTGACCGGACAGTTGGGCGATGTCATGAAGGAATCGGCGCGCGCGGCACTCACGTACGCGAAGTCGCACGCCGACCTACTCGGGATTCCCGAGGGCGCATTTGTGGATACGGACATCCACATCCACGTGCCGGCGGGGGCGATTCCGAAGGATGGACCGTCGGCCGGTGTGACGATGGCGACGGCGCTGGTATCGGCGCTGTCGCGCCGTCCCGCGCGACACGACCTCGCCATGACGGGCGAGGTTACGCTCCGTGGGCGTGTGCTACCGATCGGCGGAGTCAAGGAGAAGGTGCTGGGTGCCGTGCGGGCGGGGATCAACACCGTGATCCTACCGAAGGAGAACGAGCGCGATCTGGAGGACCTGCCGGAAGAGGTGCGCAAGAAGCTCGAGGTGCATCTGGTCGAGGAGTTGGGCGAGGTGCTGAGCTTGGCGCTGCGCGGTGCCCGGTTCGAAGCGGGTCATCTCATCTTCGAAACCGAAGCGCCAATGAGCCTAGCTCGCGCTCACTCCGGCCACAACTAGGTCGACGGCCGCCTCGCGCCAGCGCTCGCGCAGCGACGGCTCATCCGCGCCGAGCGGGCGGGCGCTGGCGGCGACCACCGCCTCCATACTGAGGTAGCCGATCATCAGGATCAGGGCCTGGGCAGCGGCGAGGTGCGGATCCAGGTCGTCTCGCACTTGGCCCAGGCCTTGCCCCTCCGCAAGCAACACGACTAGCCGATTGACCGCCGGTGCGAAAGCCGCTCCGGAGCGCGTCCCCTGCCCGATAAGCGTGACCACCTGTGGGTGTTGAGCCAGGAAGTCGAATTGCGCGGAGAGCGTCAGGCGTAACCGCTCCAACGGTCCGCCAG
>JBKPDZ010000111.1:0-15042 GCA_046728135.1 Gemmatimonadota bacterium
GTCCGTACCAAAAGCTGTAATCTGTGGACTGCAAAACCGACGACAGGACGGAAGGACGGACGGTGGGAACGTTGGGCGTCGTTCCTTCCGTCATTCCGTCCTTCCGCCGTTCCGTCGTCGCTGGGATCATCCGAACCGCCCGGTGATGTACGCTTCCGTCTGCTCGACCTTGGGTTTTGTGAACAGCTCGTTCGTGCGTCCCACCTCGATCAGGCTGCCGAGGTACATGAACGCCGTGTAGTCGGAGACGCGCGCCGCCTGCTGCATGTTGTGTGTCACGATCACGATCGTGTACAGCCGCTTGAGCGCATGACACAGCTCCTCGATGCGCTGTGTGCCAGCCGGATCGAGCGAGGCGGTGGGCTCGTCGAGCAGCAAAATCTCGGGTTGCGGCGCGACCGCGCGTGCGATGCAGAGGCGCTGCTGCTGGCCGCCGGACAGGTCGAGCGCGCTGGCGTGCAGGCGGTCCTTCACTTCGTCCCACAACGCGGCCTGCTGCAGGGCGCGCGAGACCGTGGCATCGATCTCGGTGCGGGGCCGGCCCCCGTTCACCCGCAGCCCGGCCGCGACGTTGTCGTAAATCGACATGGTCGGAAACGGCGTGGGCCGCTGGAAGACCATGCCGATCCGGCGCCGCAGCTCGATCGGACTCACGCCGCCGCCGTAGATGTTCACATCGTCGAGCAGCACCTCGCCCGTGACACTCGCCCCGGGCGTCAGCTCGTGCATGCGGTTCAGGCAGCGGAGCAGGGTGCTCTTGCCGCAGCCTGACGGCCCGATGATCGCGGTCACGGTATGCGCGGGAAAGAGGAGCGACACATCGCGCACGGCGCGCTGCGTTCCGAACAGCGCCGTGAGGTGCGCAGCCTCGAGCCGCAGCCGGGTGTTAGCGGACGCCACCATAGCGTTGGCGCGTGACCCACCGGGCCGTAAGCGAAATGACGAGCACCAGACCCATCAGCACGAGCGCCGAGGCAAAGGCGAGCCGATGCCATTCTTCGAAGGGGCCGGTGCCGTAGACGTAGATCTGGAGGGACAACGTTTGCATCGGCTGGGTGACCGAGAGCGAGAAGTTAAGGTTGCCGAGCGCCGTGAACAGCAGGGGCGCGGTCTCCCCCGCGACGCGCGCGATGCCGACCAGGCAGCCAGTCACGATCCCGCCGAGCGCGGTGCGCGCCACGACCTTGAGCGAGGTGCGCCAGCGCGGATAGCCGAGCGCCAGCGCCGCTTCGCGCAGCGAATGCGGGACCAGCCGCACCATTTCTTCCGTTGTCCGCGCCAGCATCGGGATCATCAGCACGGCGAGCGCGACGCTGCCCGCGAGCGCCGAAAACCCCTGGGTCGGCCGGACGATGAATGTCCAGGCCACGATGCCGACGACGATCGACGGCGTGCCGTTCAGCACGTCGGCGATGAACCGCACGAGGAAACCGAGCCGCCCCGCGCCATACTCGGCGAGATACATCCCGGCTCCCACGCCGATCGGGACGCCGATCAGTGCCGCGAGTCCCACGATGACGCCCGTCCCAACGATCGCGTTGGCGACGCCGCCTCCTGATTGACCGGCGGGGACGGGGCTCTTCGTGAAGAACGCCCAATCGATCGACGACGCACCCTTGATCAACAGATCGCCGAGAATTAACACCAGCGCGAGGACCGCGATTCCGGAGAGCGCGATGATCAGCGCGGTCATGACCCGGCTCACGAAGTGGCGGCGGAAGGCGCGGCTGTTCACAGCGCCCGGCTTCCGACCGCCGTGCCACGCGCGACGCGCCAGATGAGAATGCGCGCGATGGCGTTCACCACCACCGTCAAGACGAAGAGCACCAGCCCGACCTCGAACAGCGCCGAGCGATACATGGTCGTCGTGGCTTCGTTGAATTCGTTGGCGATCGCCGCGGCCATGGTGTAGGCCGGCTGCAGCAGGGAGACGCCGATGTCGTGACGATTGCCGATGAGCATCGTCACGGCCATCGTCTCGCCGAGCGCACGGCCCAGGCCGAGAATCACGGCGCCGATGAGTCCGGCACGGCCGTAGGGCAACACGGCGGACCGCACCGCTTCCCAGCGCGTCGCTCCCATGGCCAGGGCGGCTTCCCGCTGGCTCGACGGCACCGCGAGCAGGACCTCGCGCGACACAGCGGCGATGTACGGCACGATCATGATCGCGAGGATGATGCCGCCCGCGAGCAGTGAGTTGCCATAGAACACGCCTTGCAAGAACGGTGTCCAGCCGAAGAGCGCCTTGAGCGGGGGCACGACGTAGCTGCGCAGGAACGGGATGAGGACGAAAATCCCCCACAATCCGTATACGACGCTCGGGATTGCGGCGAGCAGCTCGACCAGGAAGGCGACGGGCTGCCTGAGCCACCGGGGCGAGAACTCCGTGAGGAAGATCGCGACGCCGAGCGCGAGCGGGACCGCGATCAGCAGGGCCAGCACCGACGACGTCAGCGTGCCGACGACCATCGGCGCCGCACCGTAGACCTCGGCAACCGGATCCCACCCCGACGTCCACAGGAACGACGGGCCGAACCGCCGCAAGGCCGGAAGCGAGTTTACAAACAGCACCCCCAGAATCACCAGGATCAGGGACGGCAACGCGAGCGCGAAGCCGGTCAGGACGCGGCGATAGATGCGATCGCTGCGATCGGTGCCCAGGAGCGACTGCCAGCGAGACTCGATGCCCGAACGGCCGGGGGGTACACCCTCGATGGGGAGGCTTGTCATCGCGGGGGGGAAGCTACCGGCGCCTTCCCTGATGTCCGTCACGATGGTGTAACGGAATTGTCACCGGGAAAAAGAAACACCCCCCGGCGCCCCAACTCCACGCCGGAGGGTGCCCCCGTATGTCTCCGAAACTATTCTGCGGCCTTCCAGACTAGCCGGCCGGCGGCCGTGACAGTCTTCAAACGTGCTTCGATCCAGGGATGCAGCTCTTTGGGCAGCGGCGCATAGCCGAGCGGGGCGGCCTTCGCCTGACCGGTGCTCTCGGCCCACCAGATGAACTGGACCAGCGCCCGCGCCTTGGCGGTGTCGCTATACGATTTGTGCACGAGCAACCAAGTAAAGGTGGAGATGGGATAGGCCTGGGCGCCGGATGAGTTGGTGATCGACACCCGGAAATCGGTGTTCGGGCCCATGTCCTTCATCGCGCCGGCCGCAGCCGCCGTGACCGCTTCGAGCGTCGGCGTGATCCAGTTTCCCGAGCTGTTGCGGAGCGTGCCGAACTGGATCTTGTTGGTCGTCGCGTAGGCCAACTCGACGTAGCCGATTGCGCCCGGGGTCTGGCTCACGGTAGCGGAAACGCCCTCGCTGCCGCGGCCGCCAAGACCGACGGGCCAGTTGACGGACGGGCCTTTGCCGACCTTCTGCTGCCACTCGGGGCTCACCTTGGACAGGTAGTCCGTGAACGCGAACGACGTGCCCGAGCCCTCGGCGCGATGGACGACGATGATATCCGCCGCGGGTAGCGTAACACCGGGGTTGATGCTGGCGAGCCGCGCGTCGTTCCACTTGGTGACCTTGCCGAGGAAGATGTCGGCGAGGACATCGGGCGTGAACCGGACTGCCTGCGACACCCCCTGCAGGTTATAGATGATCACGACGGCGCCCATGACGGTCGGGATGTGCAGGACGTTGCCTTGAATCGCGGCGATCGCCGAGTCGCTCATGGGCGCGTCGGAGGCGCCGAAATCGACGGTGCCGTCGGAGAACTGACGAATGCCGCCGCCCGAGCCGATGGACTGGTAGTTCAGCTTCACATCGGGATGGGACTGATTGTAGGTCAGCATCCAGTCCGAATAGATGATGTTTGGGAATGTCGCCCCGGCGCCATTGATCTGGACTTGCGCGGCGGCCGGAACGGCGGCGCCGAGCAGCGCGGTGATGGCGAGGAATCGAGTGTGCTTCATGAGTGAGTGTCTCCGGGTGCGTTAGAACGTGAGCTGCATCTGGAAGAGCGCGCGCTGGCGGGTCGCATCCTGCAGCGGTGTGGAGGTGCCCTCATACGAGAGCAGATCCACATCGGCGAGAACCCGCAGGTTGGGAGTTACCTGGTACGAGATGCCGCCGATGACAAGCGTCTGCTTGTTGTTGCCGACGTTGGTGTTGGGGTCGTGGATGTCAACTCGGCCGATAACCGCCGCCTTGCTGTTCTTGAACTTGTAGACGCCGAAAGCGCTGATGATGCTGCGGCTTGTCTCGGGGAGAGGCGCCGGCGGGGGCGTCGCCACCCCCGTCACCGAGTCCTTAATAGCGACGAACTCCGCGGCGAGCGTGACCTGCTGCGTCTTATATGAAAGGAGGCCGAGGAAGCGCTGGCGCTTGCCACCGCTATTCGGCTTGCCAATTCCGGCATACCCGGTCAAGCGTAAACCGCCCACTCGGCTGTTGTCGTTCGTGGGCGAAAGGCGGACTGAAACGCGGGCCTGAATGTCCTTCCGCTTGTCACCCGTGCCGCCCGAGTAGCCTTCGCCGTTGACGATCGTGAGCTGTCCGTTGACCTGTTCACCGTTCCAATGACCATCGACGCCGGCGCCGAAGTCCGCCGCGGTCATGTAGCCGTTGCGATCAACCGCAATCGGTCCCTGCATCCGGTATTCCCACAGCGCTTCTTCCCAGTCGACGTGTGGGGTGTGCAGCAGGCCAAGCTTGTACGTGAGGCTGCTGTTGTTGGGCGTCCAGGCGAAATAGGCGTACTTGAGGCGCACTTGCTGATTGCCCGTACCGGTCGGAGCGATGTCCGTTGTGATACGGGTTTGCAGTCCGCCGCTGAAGCGGCCAACGACGTTGATGTAAGCGCGTTGGATCGAAAACTGATTCTGGTTGCCTGCGCCGAGGCTGTCCTTGAGCTGGTACAGGTACTGGCCATAGACAACCCCCCCCACGGTCACTTGGGGTGCTTGAGCGGCCTGAGCCTGGGCGTATAGACCAGTCGGCAGGACAGCTGCGAGAATCAATAGTGATCGTACGTGCACGGTGTTTGCTCCTCGAAAAGGTGAATGTGCTGGGCACGGGTACAGTCGCTCAGGTGCATCACCAAAAGGCAGTATGAATGTCACGGCTGTGTAACAGGCGCAGATAGCCGATCCAGACTGGCCTCGGCTACCTGGGCACCCGAACGGTCGGCCGTGCAATCCGCCGCCGGGCACGTTTGGGGTGGACTAATGCAGTATGAGCAGCGCTGCGCCGACGGCGCCGGCGAGCCCGAGCAGCACCCCGCCGATCACGTCGCCGACGTGGTGCACACGCAGGGTCACACGCGATGCGGCGATCAGCGCCGCCAGCGGCACGAGTACCGGGGCGAGCAAGGGATGGGCGATCGCGATCGTCCCGCCGATCGCGGTCGCGGCGGCCGCGTGTCCGGAAGGGAAGGAGAACGGATCGGGCAGATCGATGAGCGCGAGCGGGCGGCCATTCGCGTCGCACGGACGCGGGCGCGCGACCGCCCGCTTGAGCACCTGCACCGCCAAATGCGATGTCGTGAGGGCGAACAGGGCCGCCAGCCCGAGCAACTGCTCGCCGACTGCGACCAACGCCAGGCCAATCCCCATCGTGACCCGCGCGCCGCCCAGGTGCGTGAGCCAGCGCATCAGACGACTGCCTCCGCCGGGCGCGCAACGCTGGTGAAGGCCTGCGTCAAAACGCGCCCCTCATAGCCCACCGGCACCTCGAGCCCGAACCACCACAGCAGCGTCGGCGGGACATCGAGCAGCGACACGTGCCGCGTGAGCTGGTGATGCCGCGTGACATCGGGACCCGCGAGTATCAAGGGGATGTGATCGTTGGTCGGATGGGGCTCGGCGTGGTCGTGCGTGGTAACGCCGCCGCCGCCGTGATCCGCCATCACGATTAGCAGCGAGTGCTCGCTCAGCTCGGCCAGCACGCCGATCCCGGCGTCGACCTCCGCCGCCGCGGCACGGTACTGTGGCGACATCCAGCCGTGTGCGTGTCCCGCCTGGTCGCAGTCGTTCAAGTAGACGAACACGAGTCCCATCGTCTGGGCGAGTGCCGCCACTTTCGCCGCGCGAGCAACATCGCGCGCCCGCAGCCCGGCGGACTGGTACCTGCCCAAGCCTGCCGCTTTCGTAAGCGCCCAGAGGACGGCACGCTCGGCGGGGAGGAGCTCGCTCGCAACGACCTGGCTCGCCACGCCTCCCCGGGACAGCTCGCGCGCCAGCGGTCGCAGCGCCGGCAGCCGCGCGAGGAACCCGAGTCCGGGCTCGATCAAGCCATGTGTTTCGGGCCCGACGCCCGTCGCGAGTGAAGCCAGGGCGGCTACGGTGCGGCTCGGTCGCACAGTGCTGGCGCGCAACGCGGTCGTGTACGAACGGGCGAGCGCGTCGAGCGAGGGCATATCGGTCGGCGTGATCGCGTCGGGGCGCAATCCGTCGGCGAGCACGAGCACTACGCGGCGCATGAAGTCGCTCCCGCGATCGTGTGACCGGCGGCCGCCAGATACTGCTGCAGCAGCGCGAGATTCTCGGGCGCGACGTCGCGCGCCAGCGCGGCAGCCCGTGCGGCCGTGGCGATCTGCGCGCGGCGCTGCGGCGCGATTACGAGGGACAAGATTTCAGCGGCGAAGCCCGTTGCATCCTCGGGCGCCACCAGCACGCCGGTTTGCCCGTGCGTGATGCTTTCGCGAAACCCGCCGGCGTCGGCGGCCACAACGGCAAGCCCGGAAGCCATCGCCTCGAGCGCGACGAGGCCGCACGTCTCAGTCTTCGAGGGCAGCACGCAGATGTCGGCGCTCGCGTAGACGTCGGCGAGCCGGCCGCGATCGAGAAAGCCCAGCTGCCGTACCCACGGCAGCCGTGTGAGCAGCCGCCGCGTCTCCGGTCCCTCGCCCGCCAGCACGAATGTGGCGCGCTGGCCGACCCGCTCGTGTGCCGCGGTCCACGCCTCCGCGAGGACGTCGATGTTCTTCTCAGGTGCCAAGCGGCCTACGTGCAACACGATCGCGGTGCCGTCACCACCGGCCAGCCAGCGCCGCCAGCCCGCGCTCCGCCTACCGGGATGAAAGTGCGTGGTGTCGACGCCACGACCCCAGATGACCGGATTGCCGATGCCGCGCCGGTTGAGCTCGGCGGCGACCGCCTCGCCGGGCGTCTGCGTCAACACGGCTGGGCGATGGAACCACCGCAACCATTTCCAGACGAGCGGCTCCAGCGTCCCGGCGCCGTAGTGGCGCGCGTACTGAGGGAAATTCGTGTGATAGGACGTCACGAGCGGGATGCCGCGCCGCACGGCGTAGCGACGCCCGGTCAGTCCGAGCGGTCCTTCGGTCGCGACGTGCACGATCTCGGGCTCGAACGGATCGAGAAAGCGGGCAACGGCGCCGAATTGTGGCAGCGAAAGACGGATCGCCGGATAGAGCGGGAACGACGCCGATGGAATGCGCAGCTCATTCGGTGACTCGTCGTCGTGGCCGGGGTAGCGCGGCGCGACAACGGCGACCTGGTGGCCGAACTCGCGCAGCACGTTCGCGATGCGGACCACCACGGTGGTGACGCCGTTGACTTGCGGCGTGTAAGTGTCTGAAACGAGCGCAATTCGCACGAGCCAACGATGCCCGTCACGGGTCAACGGGTCATGACGACTGCGTTACGGCTCTGTAACGGGTCTAAGTGGGGAAATACAAACGGATTGTGGTGCCGCGCCCGAGCTGGCTTTCGGCCTCCACGCGCCCGCCGTGAGCCTCGACGAGGTGCTTCACGATCGCCAGGCCGAGCCCGGTGCCCCCCTCCTGGCGCGAGCGGCCGGGGTCGACGCGATAGAATCGCTCGAAAATGCGGGGGAGGTGGTCCGCGGGAATTCCCGAACCGGTGTCGATCACACGAACTTCGGTCTCATGACCGGCACGCTCGGCGACGACGCGTATGCGACCTCCCGGCGGCGTGTGCCGGAGCGCGTTGTCGAAGAGGTTGGTGAAGATCTGCCGCAGCGCCTCGGGATCGCTGTTCACCGTCGCCGAGTCTGCGGCAGTCTCGAGCTCGACTTGCCGATCCGACGCGCGCTCGGCGAAGGACCGCCACGCGTCTAGCGCGGCCGCATCGATGCCGACCATGCGGGGCTCGGGGTGCCAGCTGCCGGACTCGATGCGCGACAGATCGAGCAGGTCATCGACTAGACGTTGCATACGACGAGCGTTTTCGAGGATGATCTGGCCGAACCGCCCCTCGGCTGCCAGCGTCTCGGCGTAGCCGGCGATCGCGGTCAACGGAGTCTTGAGCTCGTGGGAGACGTTCGCGACGAAGTCGCGCCGGATCGTCTCGAGACGGCGCACGTCGGTGACGTCGCTCAATACCAGCAGCGTCCCGCCCTCTGCGAGCGGCCGCGCCGAGACCACGACCGTGCGGTCGCCGAGATCGAGCTCGCGTCCTTCGATGACCGCGCCCGTCAACACTTCCCGCATCAGTGCGCGATGGGCGCGGTCGTGGAACAGCTCGCCGAGGGGCGGCAACGGCTCCGTGTCGTCATAGCCGAGCAGCCGGCGTGCGGCCGCGTTGGTCGAGATCACCGTGCCGCGACTGTCCGCCGCAAGCACGCCGTCCGACAGCGCTTCGAGCAGCGTGCGCGATTCCTCGCGCTCGCGCCGCAAATCCTCGAAGCGGCGCTCGAGCTCGTTATGCATGGCGCGCAACGCGTCGATGTGGTGCGCCAGCTCGGGCACCTGCACGTCCGGAAACTCCGCCACGCGACCCGCCGCGATGTCGCGGGCGGCATCGGCAATTTTGAGCAAGGGACGCGCGAGCGCGCGTGACAGCATCCAGGCAACGACCCACGCCGCGAGCAATAGCAGCAGGCCGGCGCCGGCCACGGCGCGCTGTACCACGTGAACCTGGGTGTCCACGACGGCCAGGGTAGTGGACACGCGCACGACCGCCAGTCCGGGTGGTCCGTCCTTGATCGCGACGTAGAGCTGGGGTTCGTTCGTGGACGCGCTCAGCCGCTCGTTCATGCCGACGCGCTTCGACGAATCCAGCACGGCGCGGACTTCGGGCCGGGTGCGATGGTTCTCGAGGTGCGCCAGGGACGCGCGATCGAACTCCGTGTCGCCCCGGACGTGGCCCTCGGAGTCGATCAGCGTGACGCGGCGTCCGAGGCGGGCGCCTGCGAGCGCGGCGAACTCCGGCCAGCGCGCCGAGTCGGCGGGCGCGAACGCGGCGACCAGTCGAGCCTCGCGCTCCAGCTCGGTAGCGATTTCCTGTTCCAGGTGCCGGCGGAGCAGGACGTCCGCGGCGATGATCGATCCGACGACCGCCGCGGCCACGAGCAACCCGATGCTCGCGAAGAGCCGCGTGACCAGCTTCATGTGCGGCGGCGACGCGTGCCGATGGCGGAGCGCGGCTGCGGCGCGGGTTCGCGGAAGCGGTAGCCGACGGCGCGCACGGTCTCAATCCAGTCGCCGGCGGCGCCGAGTTTGGTGCGAAGACGCTGCACGTGCATATCGACGGTGCGTGTCTGGATATCCGGCTGCGCCTGCCAAACCGATTCGAGCAGCTGCGAGCGGGATTGCACGCGGTCGCGGCGCTCGATCAGGCGCTCCAGCAGCTTGAACTCGGTAGCGGTCAGCTCCACCTCTTTGCCCTCCGCCGTCACCCGGTGCGCCGTGCGGTCGACGACGATCGGACCACCCACGAGACGGCCGCCGGCGGCGACCGGTGGGGCGGCAAGCCGGCGCAGAATCGCACCGACCCGCAGCACGAGTTCTTTGGGGGAAAACGGCTTGGCCAAGTAGTCATCGGCGCCGAGGGAGAGCCCCTTGATGCGGTCGGGCTCCTCCTTGCGCGCCGTCAGCAGGAGCACGCCGACGTCACGCGTCTCATCGCGCCGCCGGAGCTCGGCGAGCACCTCGAATCCGGAGTGTCCGGGCAACATGAGGTCGAGCACGACCATGTCGGGCCGCTCCTCGCGCGCCGAGCGCAGCGCGTCGGCGCCGGTGCCGGCCGTGGTGACCCGATAGCCTTCCTTCGCCAGATGGTAGGCGACGAGCGCCGTGATGTCGGGCTCGTCGTCGACGACGAGAATGCGATGCGGCTCGGCGGACTCAGGACGCATTCATGACAGCGCCCCCCTCGACCGCCCGGGCTCCCCGAACTCGCGTCTCGAAGCGCGAACGCGACCGATCGAGCGCCGCCGCACGGTCCGCCTGCGCCGCGGGATCTGGTCGCATGGCGTCGAGGACGGACCGCAGCAGCCGATCGCGGGAGCCGGGCAGCGCCGAAAGCGTGTAGAGGAGATAGGGGACGACGGGATACGTCCGGACGATCCCGAGCGTTTCCAACATGTCCATGTGCTCGGTGATGGTCGCGTCGGGCAGCTCGAGAATCGTCGCCAGGTCCGATACGAACAACGGCGCGGCAGACAGGCAATTCACGATGCGCAAGCGCGTGGGCTCCGCGAGCGTCACGAATAGATCGGCCACCGGAGCGGGGCGCGAAGTCACGAAGGTCTCCTTTGACGACAAACCGCTTCCACGCGCGCAAGGGCGACGCGTCGCTGGCCAGAAGCTATCGCCGCGCAACTCCCTCGCAATCCGCTTCGCCAGCGTGACGGCGCGCAGTTACCTGAATGTAGCCAGTTCGTGACAAAGAGTGTTCCGACGCGAATTCGTCTTGCGCCGTAACTTTGCGTCATGCCGGTCCCCTCCCGCCGTCCCACACCGACCCGTCTTGGCGCCATCGATATCGGGACGAACTCGATCCGGCTGGTCGTGGCCGAGGTCGAGCCGGATGGGGGGTATCGCGTGTTGGACGAGGAGCGGGAGATGACCCGGCTGGGCCACGGGCTGTTCACGCGAGGGCGGCTGTTGAGCGAGCCGACGGAGCGGTCGCTGGCCGCGCTCGCCCGGATGAGCGCAATCGCGAAGGGATTCGAGGTGGCTGAGCTCCGCGCCGTCGCGACCAGCGCGGTCCGCGAAGCGGCCAACGGCCGGGCGTTCTGTCAGGAGATCCGGCGGCGCTGCGGGATCCGCGTCGACATCATCTCTGGCGAAGAGGAGGCGCAGCTCGCATTGCGCAGCGCGCTGGCGCATTTCGATCTCGCCGGCCGGTCGGTCGCGATCGTGGACATCGGTGGCGGCAGCCTGGAAGTGACGCTCACGGCCGGAGCGGTGGTCGATGAGGTGCACACCTTGCCGCTCGGGGCCGTGCGGCTCACCGAGCGCTACGGTTCCGACGGCCCGTTCTCACCCAAACGGTGGCGCAAGCTGCGCCGGGCCATCGATCACGTGCTCGACCAACAACTGCGGAAGCCGCCGTTCCACCCCGAGATCATGATCGGCTCCGGCGGCACATTCACGAACCTCGCGGCCATGGCCCAGCTGGAGCGGGAAGGCGCGGCGCGGAGCGTGCAGGGGTACGCGATGTCGCGCGCCGAGATCGTCCATTTGCTGCATCGGCTGCGGGCCACGCCGCTCGCGGAGCGGCGGGAGACACCTGGGCTCAATCCGCGGCGGGCGGATATCATCGTCGCCGGCGCGGCCGCGATCTCGCGGCTCGCCAAGCGGCTCGGCACACAGCAAATCCTCATCAATACCGGTGGACTGCGCGACGGACTATTGCTGGCGATGATCGCCGATCGGTATCCCAAGGATGCCGGCAAGGCGGCGCGGCCGGTGGGGCGCCTCGATTCGGTGCGTGCCTTCGCGCGGCAGTGCCGCTCGAGCGAACGACATTGCGAACATGTCGCGCGGCTCGCGACGGAGTTGTTCGACGGCCTCGCCCAGCGGTTCGGGCTGCCGCCGGACGCGCGGGAGCTGCTGGAGTGCGCCGCGCTGTTGCACGACATCGGGTACGTCATCAATCACGCGAAACACCACAAGCACGCGTACCACCTAATTCTCAACGGCGATCTCCAAGGCTTCACCCAGCGGGAGCTGGAAATCGTGGCGTGCGTCGCTCGCTACCATCGCAAGGCATTCCCATCCAAGCGTCACTCCGCGTTCGCGCGGCTCGAGCGGGCCGATCGCCGCCTGGTGCGCAAGCTCGCGGGGATCCTGCGCGTCGCCGACGGGCTCGATCGCACCCACACGCAGCGCATCGGTACGGTCACGTGCGCGGTGCATCGGGGGTTCGTCGAATTGACGGTGCACGCGCGCACCGATCCGCGCGTCGAGATCTGGGACGCCGAGCGCAAGGCGGGGCTATTTCAGCGGGCGTTCGATCTGGAGCCGCGGTTCGTCTGGATGCGGAGTGTCGAGCGCCGCAGTCCGAGACTGCGCCTGGCGGCCGCGAGCTGACGATGGCCACGCACTATCAGCCGGCCTTTCCGGCGGATCACTATTTCAACCGCGAGCTGAGCTGGCTCGAGTTCAACGCCCGCGTGCTCGAGGAAGCAGCCGACGCGACCAACCCGCTGCTCGAGCGGCTTAAGTTCGCGGCGATCTTCAGCTCGAATCTCGATGAGTTCTTCGAGGTTCGGGTCGCCGGATTGCAGCAGCAGCTCTACGCGGGGATCGAGCCGCAGGATTACGGCGCGGACGGCCTCGATCCGACGGAGCAGCTGACGCGGATCGAAGCGCGCGTGCACGCACTCGTGGCCGAGCAGCATCGGCTGCTGGACAGCGCAATCATGCCCGGCCTCGCCGCCGCGGGCATTCAGCGTGTCGCGCTCGATGCGCTGGAGCCCGCGGAACGCGAATACGTGGACCGGCTCTTTGCCCGGGAGATCTATCCGGTGCTCACGCCGCTCGCGATCGACCCCGGCCACCCGTTCCCGCACGTTCACAACAAGAGCCTGAACATCGTGCTGCTGGTCGAGAATACGGAGTCAGGCCAGCAGCTCTACGGGGTGGTGCAGGTGCCGGCGTTGCTGGACCGGGTGGTCGCGTTACCTGGCGACGGGGGTGAACGGCTGCGCTTCGTCTTGTTGGAAGAGATCATCGCCGCCCACCTGGACGACCTGTTTGGCGGGTTCAAGGTCCTCGCCCATACGGTCTTTCGCGTGACGCGCAACACCGATCTCGCGATCAACGAAGACGAAGCCGAGGATCTCTTGCAGACGATCGAAGAAACGTTGCGGCAACGCATCCTCGGCGAAGCCGTGCGGCTCGAGATTCTCGCCTCCGGTGACGCGCGCTTTGCGCAAATGCTCATGGGGGCGCTCGACCTGCGCGAGCGCGACGTCTACCGCGTAAATGGTCCGGTCGATCTCACCGCATTGATGGCGCTGCACCGGGGCGAAGGATTCCGCGCGCTGCGCGACGAGCCGCTCGTGCCGCGGCCGTCCCCGGCATTTGCGAGCGGTGAGAGCCTGTTCGACGTGATCCGCGGCCAGGACGTCCTCGTCCATCACCCGTACGAGTCATTCGGCTCCGTCGTCGACTTCATCGATCGCGCGGCGGACGATCCGCAGGTGCTCGCGATCAAGCAGACGCTGTATCGCACCAGCGGCGCGAGCCCCATCATCTCCGCACTCGCGCGCGCGGCGCAGAACGGCAAACAGGTCACAGCGCTGGTCGAGCTCAAGGCACGGTACGATGAGGAGAACAACATCGTCTGGGCACGCGAGCTCGAGCAGGCGGGCGTGCACGTCGTGTACGGCATCGTGGGGTTGAAGACCCACTGCAAGGCGGCGCTGGTCGTCCGGCGCGAGCAACGCGAGCTCCGCCGGTACGTCCACCTGTCGACCGGGAACTACAACGCCACGACGGCCCGCATCTACACCGACCTCGGGCTCTTCACGGCGAATCCGGACTTCGGCGACGACGTCAGCGAGATGTTCAACCTGCTCACCGGTTACTCGCAGCGGCGCCGGTGGCGCAAGCTCGTCGTCGCGCCGGTCGAGCTGCGCGAGCGCGTCATCGCCCTGATCGAGCGGGAGCGGGGACACGCCGAAGCCGGCAAGCCGGCGCGCATCATCGTCAAAATGAACGCCCTCGTCGAGGAGTCGGTGATCGATGCGCTCTATCGCGCATCCCAGGCCGGAGTGGAGATCGACCTGATCATCCGTGGGACCTGTTGCCTTCGCGCGGGATTGCCGGGAGTGTCGGATCGTATTCGCGTGATCAGCATCGTCGATCGCTTCCTCGAGCACAGCCGGGTTTTCTACTTCAGTAACGCGGGAGATCCGGAAGTCTTCCTGGCGAGCGCGGACTGGATGCCCCGCAATTTCTTCCGGCGGATCGAGGTGATGTTCCCGGTGGAAGACGCGCAGCTCAAGGCACGCATGTGCGAGCGGATCCTGCCGACCATTCTCAGCGATACCGTGAAGGCGCGCGTGCAGAATCCCGATGGATCGTATCGGCGTGCGATGCCGGCCGAGGGGGCGGCGGCCGTACGGTCGCAAGTCGTTCTGCACAACCTGGCCCGGGGGTCGGCCCAGGTGATCGATCGGGGCGGACGGCGCTTGTTCGTCCCGGTACTGCGGCGCAACGGCAAAGAGGGCAAGCGGGAGCCACGGCGGACCGCGGTTCCGCGGACTCGGCGCGGAGCGAAGGGCGGGCGCAAGGTCCCGGACGATAGCTCGTCCTAGACCGTCGCGCGCTGCCGGCGTCGAGTGCGGTGGCGCATGGAAGGTGGCGCCTTCGCCGCCGGCCGCAGTCGCCGTACGATCGCGCCGACCTGCTGCTTGAGATCGGCTCCTGCCTGTGACCACTCCTGACGCAGCTTCGCGAAGACGCCCTCGAGCTCGCCGTGCAGCATCTGTATGGCGGCAGTGGTCGCGTCGCCTTCTTCTTCTTTCTCGTGCAGCGCTGCTTCGAGCGCGTGCCCGTCCGTGAGCTCGCCCAGCAGACCCTGCAGCGTCCGCAATCGTTCGACCATCGCGTTCGCCTCAGCGACACCGGGAGCGATTGGCTCCAGGAGGTAACGCAGGCGTTTCGCGGCGATGCGCGTGGCGTGGAGATCGGCCGCCTTGGCTCCGGGCGCCGCTTCACGAAGCCGCGAGCTGAGCTCGCCGGCCTGCCGTGCCAACGTCGCGGCCGCGACGACACGAAAGGGTGCGTCGTGTGCATTGCCCTGAACCGCTTCCAGCCGGCGCCGCAGCTTGCGCTCGAGCTTCCCGAACCACCGCTGCAGCTTCTGCTGTGTGCTCGCC
>JBKPDZ010000112.1:0-17471 GCA_046728135.1 Gemmatimonadota bacterium
ATCCCCCGTGAGCACGACGCCCATCGTGCGCCCCAGCACGCGTACGCCGAACAACTCGCCGGCCATCAGCGGGATGACCATGTATTCGCCGCCCAAGCCGAGGCCGAAGACGACCGCAAACAGATAGATCGTGCCGCGGGCGCCCGGCAGGAGCAGCAGCGGGATGGCCGAGACGACGAGCAAATAGATGAGCAGCATCACGTACTTCCTCGCGAAACGATCCGCGAGCCAACCGGCTCCCAGGCGGCCGACGAGGCTGGAGGCCAGGACGAGCGCTGCGATCTGCGCCGCCCCGGCTTGTGAGTACCCGTGGTCGAGGCTCAGGAACAGCTTCAGGTGCTGGTTCGTGCCTCCCACCGCGGCGATCGAGCACATGCTGCCGACGAGGAGCAGATAGAAGGCGGGGGTGCGGAGGACGGGGGCGATGGCGGCAGGGGCGGCAGGGGCGGCAGGGGCGCCAGGGGCGGTCGCCGGCGTCTCCCGGACGACCAGCGCCAGGGGTAGGGCCACGACGATGATCAGCGCGCCGAGGATCTGGAGCGCGCCCTGCCAGCCCACGCGCCCGGTCAGCCACACCGCGAGGAACGGCACCAGCGCACCGCCGAGGCCGATGCCGAGGTAGGCGAAGCCCATGGCGCGGCCGCGGGCGATGGTGAACCAGCGCGACAGCAGGACCTGGTTCGGGAGCGGGCCGCCGCAGACGTTGCCGAGCGCGTTGAAGAGATAGCAGAGATAGAAGCCGGCGAGCGTGTGAATCAGGCCGAGCCCGACGAGGGCGATGCCCGCCATGAGAATTCCGGCGATCATCAGGCGGCGCGGGCCGAAGCGGTCGACCAGCCAGCCGGCCAGGAAACCGAAGAGAGGACCCACCACCAGCTTGCTGAGCGCGTTCCCGGAGGTGACCTGGGCGCGCGACCAGCCGAAGTCGCGCACCATGAAGTCGTAGAAGAACGGCAGGCCGTAGAGCGCGAGCCCGACGATCGCGAACAGCGCCAGGAATGACGTCGCGGCGACGAGGAGCTGCGCGCGCCGCGCGCTCACAGATTGCGGTGGGTCAGCTCGTTCACGGCGTGATCGGCGGCCCGCGCCGTGAGCGCCATGTACGTGAGCGACGGATTGACGCACGCCGTGCTGGCCATGCATGCCCCGTCGGTGACGAATAGGTTCGGCACGTCGTGGGCCTGATTATGCGCGTTGAGGACGGACGTCTTCGGATCCTTCCCCATGCGGGCCGTGCCCATCTCGTGCACGCTGAAGCCGGGTGGGCCGTCGTCGTCCCACGTTTCGACGCCCGTGCACCCCGCGGCGTCGAGCATTTCGGCCGCCTGCGTCTTCACATCCTCGCGGATGGCCCGCTCGTTCTCGCCCCACGCGCAATGGACCCGGAGCAGCGGGATGCCCCATTGATCGGTGCGGGTGGGGTCCAGGTCCACATAGTTCTCGTGGCGCGGTAAACACTCGCCGTACCCTTGTAGGCTGATCTGCCACGATCCCGGCTCGCGCAGTCGCTGCTTCAGCTCGACGCCGATGCCCGGCTCGTCTGCGCCGCGGGCCCACCCTTCCCGGCTCGCCCCGGCCTGAATCCCGTAGCCGCGCAGGAACCCCACCTTCGCTTCGCCCGGCCGGCCGAGATTGCGAAACCGGGGGATGTACGTCCCAGTGGGACGACGGCCATAGACGTATTTGTCCTCGAGCCCCGGGACGGTCCCGCGCGCGCCCGCCTTGGAGATGTGGTCCATCACGTTGTGGCCCACCTCACCACTCGAATTGGCGAGACCGGTCGGGAAGCGCGCGCTCTTGGAGCTCAGCAGGATCTGCGCCGTGGCGAGCGTCGACGCGCACAGAAAGATAATTCGCCCGAAGTACTCGCGCGTCGCCTTGGTCTTCGCGTCGATCACACGCACTCCCGCCGCCCGATCGCGCCGCTCGTCATAGATGACGCTGTGCACGATCGCGTCCGTCACCACGGTCAGCCGACCCGTCTGCCGCGCCGCGGGAAGCGTCGCCGAGAGACTCGAAAAGTACCCGCTGAAGCTGCAGCCGCGGGCGCACTGATTGCGCGCCTGGCACGGCCCGCGGCCCAGGTGCACGCGCGTGAGGTTCGCGACGCGCGTCATCGTCATGTGCCGCCCGGGGAATGCGCGTTCGATACCGCGCTGCACCGCGCGCTCGGCGCAGTTCATCTCCCAGGGCGGGAGGAACTCGCCGTCGGGAAGGTGCGCGAGACCCAGCCGCTCCCCGCTCACGCCCACGAAGCGCTCCACGTGCGTATACCAGGGCGCGAGATCGCGGTAGCGGATCGGCCAATCCACGCCGTGCCCATCGCGCAGGTTCGCCTCAAAATCGAGGTCGCTCCAGCGCCACGAGGCCCGGCCCCAAATGAGAGAGCGCCCACCCAGCTGATAGCCGCGGATCCAACGGAAGGGCTTGTCGTCCGGGGTGACGTAGGGGTGCTCCCGATCGCTCACGAAGAAATGCCGTGTTGCCTCGGAGAACGCGTAGTTCTTGCTCTGGATCGGGTAGTCACGCTCGTACAACGCCGGCTCGCCGCGCCCGCGGTGCGGCAGCTGCCAGGGCTGGAGCGACTCGGTGACATAGCCGATGCCGTGCTCGACGTGCCGGCCGCGCTCGACGACGAGCGTCCGCAGGCCCTTCGCGGTGAGCTCTTTGGCGGCCCAGCCTCCGGTAATGCCGGAGCCCACGACGATCGCGTCATAGGGCTCCTCCTTCAACAACAGCCTCACACTGCCCACGTCCGGCCGATCTTGGCGAGGGGCACGCACCCATCGTAGCGGCCCGGCACCGGCACGTGGTACAGCTCGCGCGTGGCCCCGACCTCGGAGGTGTAGTAGCCAATGAGCGTCAGCTCCTTGAGGGTGCGGAAGAACGGGACTTCGGCGCTCCCCGGTGGCGGGGCGGGCCGGGCGAACGTTTCGCGGTCCAAGTCGTCGAGCACGGCGCGCTGCTGCGCGCGCGCGCATTGCAGGAAAGGGCGGCCGCACGCCGCCCGCGCGCGGGCGTCCACGTCCGCGAGCCCGGCAAAAAACGGCGCGCGGCCCTCGCCCGCGTATCCCTCCGCCAGCATCGCGTCGATGAACTCGTGGACACCCACGGCGCGAGCCCCCGGCGTGTCGGTCTCGGGGAGGATGTGGTCGGCGATCGTGGCGACGAGCTCGAGCTGCTCGGACGAGAGCGCGCCGGAGCGGCGTGCGCCACACCCCGCGAGCACTCCCGCCACGACCGGGGCCGAGATTACGCCCCCCAGCAGCAGGGCGGCGCGCCGCAGCGCTTCACGGCGGTCGATCAGGTCCGGTGTGTCGGGCGAGCGCGACATCGGGGGGTCAGGGCGCGGCATTCGGATGGCGGATAGAGTAACCGCGCCGGGTGCGAAAGGACCAGATCGCGCAGGACCCTGCCCAGGAGGCTGAGGGTGCACCACCGGACCGCAGCGCCGGCGCGACCAATGTTGCGTCTACACTACGACGGATCGTCCGCGATCCGAGCGTGACGAGCGTCACCAAGGGGGCACACGCTTTGCACCTCACCTTGGGACCGCAAGTCCTGCGCCGACTTGGAGGGTCCCATGCAGGTTCGCCGTCGAGCTGCCGGGGGTTGTCGGTGTCCGTCCGACGTAGCCCCCGTGTGGTGGTCGTCAGTCCGTCCCATTCGTCTCCCCGCCGTTCTGCTCATACTCACCGCGCTACTGCCGCCCCCGCTGGCCCGGGCTCAAGAACTGGGCACCATTACGGGCACTGTGCGCGCCCAGGAGGGGGGTGCCCCAGTGCGGGATGCCTGGGTGACCGTGGTAGGCACGCGGCTCATGGCCCGCTCGGACTCAGGCGGCCGGTACACGATTGCCGAGGTGCCGCCCGGCACCTACCGCGTGCAGGCACAGATCATCGGCTACGCGAGAGGAGAGGTCGCGGGCGTCGTGGTCGCGGCGGGGCAGACCGCGACGGCGGATTTCCAGCTGGCGCCGCTGGCGGTCGCGTTGCAGGAAATCGTCGTCGTCGGCTACGGCACCCAGGAGCGCCGCGATGTGACGGGGACCGTCGCGTCCGTATCCAGCACCGACGTGCAGGCGGTGCCGAAGGCGAATGCGATCGAGGCGATCAAGGGGCGCGTGCCCGGCGTCGACATCGTGACCACCGGCAACAATCCCGGCGACGGCATCAGCATCCGCATCCGCGGCACACGCTCACTGACCGCGTCGAACGATCCCTTGTACGTCCTCGACGGGATCCCGCTGGCCGGCGGCATCGGCGACCTGAACCCGAACGAGATCGAATCGATCGAGATCCTGAAAGACGCGTCGTCGACGGCGATCTATGGCGCACGCGGCGCGAGCGGCGTGGTGCTGATCACGACCAAGCACGGCCGGGCCGGTAAGACGACCATCACCTACGACACCTACGGCGGGATGCAGCGTGAGCTGCGCCGCATGCCGATGATGAACGGCCCGCAGTTCGCCCAGTACAAGCGCGACGCCGCCAGGAACAGCAAGACCGGTTACCAATGCCCCGTGGACGTCCCCGCGTGCGCCCACGGCGATTCGATCCTGTTCTGGCCGGTGGAGCTCCAGGCGATCAGCACCGGGCAGTGGACCGACTGGCAAGATCTCGTCCTGCGCGACGGCGCCCAGGTCAACAATGAGGTGCGCGTCACCGGCGGTACCGATGACACGCGGTTCGCGCTCAGCGGAAGCCAGTTCAATCAGCAGGGGATCATCAAAGGCATGGACTACGTACGCCAATCGGTCCGGTTCAATTTCGATCATCATGCCAGCCCGCGCCTGCAGATCGGCACCTCGTCGTCCCTGGTCCAGAGCGATCAGCACCTTGGCCGTGCCGACGGCGTGTACAGTGAAGCGCTCCTCAATGACCCGCTGGCGCCGGCGTTCGACAGCTCGGGAAACATGATCTTCAAGCCCACGCCGGACGGCCAGCGCGTCAACCCGCTGGCAGACGTCACCAACCAGAAAGACGACCGGGGACGCGTCCGGGCGTTCGGCACGCTGTTCGCCGACTACAAGCTGAGCACGGCGTTGAATTGGCGGATCAATTTCGGCGCGGATCTCACCTTCTTCCGCCGGGGACAGTTCTGGGGCTCGCACACGCAGGCGCAGCAGGGGAGCGCTCCGAACGCCACGCTCGAGCAGCAACGCACGCTCGCCTATACGCTGGACAACATTCTGAGCTTCAAGCGCAGCCTGGGCCTCTCGCACCGGGTGGACGCGACGTTCCTGTACAGCATCCAAACACAGCGGACGGAGGACCAGATCACGCCCGTGATCGGGCTGCCCTACGAGCAGGACCAGTACTTCGACCTCGGCGCGGCCGCGCGGCTGGGAACGCCGTCCAGCTACCTCTCCCAGTGGGCGTTGGCATCCTTCATGACGCGGATCAACTATGCGTTCAAGGGCCGCTACCTGTTCACGCTCACGGGCCGCGAGGACTGCTCGTCGCGACTCGCTCCGGGGCGCAAGTGTGAGCTGTTTCCGTCGGCGGCGTTCGCCTGGCGGCTCGGGGAGGAAGGCTTCGTGCAGCGGAGCGGTCTCTTCTCCGACCTGAAGCTCCGCATGAGTTACGGCCAGACGGGGAACACGGCCATCAACCCCTATCAAACGGAAGGGTCACTCACGAGAACGATGTATTCCTTCGGCGATCAGCCCGCCGTGGGGTACCGCCCCGGCGGCCTGCCGAACCCCCAACTCTCGTGGGAGCGGACCACGCAGGCGAATGTCGGTCTGGAATTCACGGGCCGGGGCGGTCGCGTGTCGGGCTCGGTGGACGTGTACCGCGCCGCGACCAGCGACCTGCTCATGAACCGGCAGCTGTCGGGCATCAATGGCCGCTCGAGCATCCTCGAGAACGTGGGGTCGACGCTGAATCGGGGCATGGAAGTGGCCCTCTCCACGGAGCTGCTCCGCGACTGGCACGGCCTCGGCTGGAGCGCGCAGCTCAGCTGGGCGATGAACCGAAACCGTATCGTCAGCCTGTTTGGAACCAACAAGAACGATGTGGGCAACCTCTGGTTCATCGGCTATCCCATTTCGGTCTACTACGATTACAAGTTCGCCGGCATCTGGCAGACCGCCGACTCCGTGGAAATGCGCAGGTACGGCCGGAAGCCGGGGGACATTCGTATCGTGGACCAGAACGGAGACGGCAAGATCGATGCAGCCGACCGGGTGATCCTCGGGACGCCCTTCCCCGACTGGACCGCCGGGTTGACGAATCACGTGGAGTGGCGCGGGTTCGACCTCTCGGTCTCGCTCGTCGCGCGCGCCGGCCAGACGATGGACGACGCGTTCCGCCGGGACCAGAACGTGCTGGCGGGCCGCTACAACAACCTCGCGGTGCATTACTGGACGCCAAGCGACCCCAGCAACACCGATCCGCGCCCGACCCTCGACCAGGAACGTCCCACCAACAACAACGCGATGGGGTTCGAGGACGGCTCGTTCGTTCGGATCCGCAGCATCATGCTGAGCTACACGGTGCCCGGCGGCCGCGTCGGCTCGCTGTTCCACGCGAATTCGCTCCGCATCTACGCGCAGGGTGTGGATCCGTTCTTGTTCACGAAGTTCCAGGGCCTGGACCCGGAGTCCGCGACCAGCGCCGGCACGCCCAGCTACCGCACGCTCATGATGGGCGTGACGGTGGGCCTCTAACCCGCAGGAGGAGCGATGAAGACGCGCGACGTTGTCACCCTGGCCGCGGTGCTCCTGACAGTTCCCGTGGCGTGCATAGACTTGAACGAAGAGGTCGTGACGGGGTTGACCCCCGGCGCGTACGGCACGGAGGCGGTCTTTCAAGCGCTCGTGAACGCCACCTACGAACCGCTGCGGAGCTTCTGGGCGCAGGAGCGCGGGTTCACACTGACGGAATTCGGAACGGACACCTACACCAAAGGCGCCGACGGCAGTTACAAGTTCGTCAACGACTACACCTCACAGCTCAACCCCACCGTCGACTACTTCCGGGACACATGGAACGACTTCTATCGCGCGATCAACACCGCCAACGCCGCGGTCGACCAGGCACCGCGCGTCCAGATGGATTCGACGCTCAGAGCGGAGCGGGTGGGGGAAGTGCGCTTCCTGCGCGCCCTGTACTATTTCTACCTCGTGCAGATGTTCGGACCGCTCCACATCACGCTGCACGAGATCACGGCCCCCACCACGGAGGGGCACCGCTACCCCACCGACAGCGTGTACGACGTGATCCTCGACGACCTGAAGTATGCCGAGACGGTATTGCCCATCGTGCAGCAGGACTACGGACGCGCGACCAAGGGGGCCGCGCAGCATTTGCTTGCCAAGGTGTATCTGACGCGCCTCCGGGTCGCCGACGACCCCGCGGCCGACGAGGTCGCGAAACAGCAGGCGGGGGATTTCGCGAACGCCGCCGACTACGCGCTGCGCGTCATCAACTCGGGGCAGTACTCGCTGCTCCCGCGCTTCGCCGACGTCTTCGACTTTCATAACGAACGCAATGCCGAGGTGATCTGGTCGGTCCAGTACACCGCCGATCCGGTGACCACAGGCCCGGGCAACACGGGACACCTCTACTTTCTGATGGAGTACGACGTGTTGCCCGGTATGCTGCGCGACGTCGCCAACGGCCGGCCATTCAAGCGCTTCCGGCCGACCAAGTTCCTGCTCGGGCTCTACGACCGGACGCTGGATTCGCGCTACGACGCACAGTTCAAGCGCGTCTGGTATGCCAATAACGCGGCGACGATCCCGCGCGATGCGACCGGCGCCCCCAAATTCCAGCTGGGCGATACGGCGGTATACGTCTCCACGACCGACGCGGACACCGTATTGAAAACGATCAAGCCGTACCGGGTGTACACACCCAAGACGTACAGCGATCGCATATTCCCCTCGTTGAACAAATTCGCGGATCCGTTCCGCCTCACCGTCAACGACACGCGGGGCTCGCGGGACTACCTCCTGTTTCGATTGGCGGAGACGTACCTCATCGCGGCTGAGGCCCTGCTTCGGGACGGGCGAGCGGCGGAGGGCCTGCCGTACATCAATGCGGTGCGCGAGCGCGCCGCGACCCCGGGGCATCAAGCCGATATGGACCTCACCTTGAGCCAGTTGACGCTCGACGAGGTCCTGAATGAGCGGGCGCGCGAGCTGGCCGGCGAGACCATGCGCTGGTTCGACCTCGTACGGACGCACAAGCTCGTCGACCGCGTCAAGCTCTACAACGCCGAGGCCGCGCCCAACATCCAGCCGTGGCACGCGCTGCGGCCGATCCCGCAGACCCAGATCGACCGCACCACCACTCCGTTCCCGCAAAACCCGGGGTATTGAGCGTGCTCGACCGGCGGACCTTCGTGACGACGAGCATCGCAGCCCTCACCCCCTGGCCTCACCCCCCATCCCCCTCTCCACTGCGTGGAGCGGGGGGCGGAACGGAGGTCAAGCTGGGCGTCGCTAGCTACTCCCTCCGCAAGTTCACGCGCGCCCAAGCCATCGAGATGGTGAAGGCCCTTGGCACCCCATACATCAACCTCAAGTCGGTGCACCTCCCCTATGAGCTGCCGCCCGACGAGCTGGCGGCGGCGCGGCGTGAGATCGAAGCCGCCGGCCTGCAGATCGTCGGCGGCGGCACGATCACGTTCGACGAGGACAGCGACGACGGCGTGCGGAAGTACTTCGAGTACGCGAAGGCGGCGGGGATGCCCGTCATCGTCGCCACGGCGGACCCTCCGATTCTCCCCCGCATTGAGCGGTTCGCCAAGCAGTACGACATCAAGGTCGCGATCCACAACCACGGGCCCGAGGACAAGCGCTTCCCCTCCCCGTACGATGTCCTGAAACAGGTCCGCAACATGGACCGCCGCATGGGGCTGTGCATCGACATCGGCCACACCGTGCGCACCGGGACCGACGTGGTGCGCGCGGTCGCCGACGCGGGGCCGCGCCTGCTCGACATGCACGCCAAGGACCTGCGCGACCTGTCGGCGAAGGGAAGCCAGTGCGTAGTCGGGGATGGAGCGATCCCCATTGCTGCAATCTTCCGGCAGCTCGAGGCGATGCGCTTCGCGGGTTACGTCAACCTCGAGTACGAGATCGACGCCGACGACCCGCTGCCCGGGATGAAGCAGTCGTTCGCTTACATGCGCGGTGTGCTCGCGGGGCTCGGCTCCGCGGGCCGGCGCCGCGTCCAATCCTGATCGGAGGATGAGATGGCCCGTCATAAGAAGGAGACAACGATGCCCCGTCGCGATTTCGTGAAGAGCGCCGCCGCCGGCGTGGCCGGCCTCGCGGCCGCGTCGATCCCCGCGTCGAGCTACGCCCGGATTTTGGGGGCGAACGACCGCGTGCGGGTCGGGATCGTCGGGTTCTCCGACCGCTTCCGTCAGGCGCTGCTCCCGGCGTTCAAGGCCGCCGGCCCCGCGCAGAACTTCGAGATCGTTGCCGTGTCGGACATCTGGAACCGGCGCCGCGACGAAGGCGTGGCCGAGATCGAGCGCGTGATGGGCGCGAAGCCGCGCGCGTTCCGGAACAACGAGGAGATGTACGCGGCGAAGGTCGCCGACGCAGTGATGATCTCGACGCCCGACTTTCTGCACGCCTACCACGGCGTCGAGGCGATCCAGGCCGGGAAGGACGCGTACATCGAGAAGCCGCTCGCCCACACCATGGATCAGGCCGTCGCGATCCGCGACGCCGTGAAGAAGTCGGACCGCATCGTGCAGATCGGCACGCAGCGGCGCAGCGCCGCCAATTATCAGGCGGCGAACGAATTCATCCGGTCGGGCAAGTTCGGCGACATCGTCATGGCCGAGATGACCTGGAACGTGAACCAGCCCGGTCGCTGGCGCCGCCCACAGCTCGTCTCCTCGATCAAGGAGACGGACACGGACTGGAAGCGCTTCCTGGCGTACATGCCATATGAGGCGTGGGATCCGCGCAAGTACCTCGAGTACCGCCTCTTCTGGCCCTATTCCTCGGGCATCCCCGACCAGTGGATGGTGCACCAGATTGATACGGTGCACTGGTTCACGGGCTTCCCGCGCCCGCGCAGCGTCGTCGCGAACGGCGGCGTCTACCTGTGGAAGGACGGCCGCAAGAACTGGGATACCGCCACGATCGTCTTTGAATACGGCCCGCTCGACGATCCCACCAAAGGCTTCCAGGTCGTGTACGCGTCGCGCATGACCAACGGCGCCGGCGGCACGAAGGAGCTGTACTACTCGAACGCCGGGATGCTCAACTTAGACACCAACGAGATCTCGCCTGAGGGCGGACTCACCGACCGCTACGCGGCCGAGATGGGCATGAAGGCGAACCAGCTGCCCAAGATGAAGCTCTCCGAGGTGGCGCCGGCGGAGACCGCGGCGAATACGGGCGGCGATTCGTCCACCACGGCCAACGTGCGCAACTGGATGGAGTGCGTCCGCTCACGTGGGAAGACGAACGCGAACATCGACGCCGGGTACAGCCATGCCGTCGCGCTGTGCATGACGGTCACCGCGATGCACACCGGCCGGAAGGTCATGTTCGACGACGGCAAGCAAGACGTCGTGATGGGCTAAAAGGGACAGAATATGCGCAAGCCGTGGCTGTCGTTGTGGCTGGGTCTGGCCGTGACGTGGGTAGGGGCGGAGCATGCTGCGCGCCTACACGCGCAAGGGGTGGCGCCCCGCGTCGAGGTCGTGCCGCACGAAGATCTGCGGCGCGTCGACGTACTGGTCGACGGCAAACCGTTCACGTCCTACATCTGGCCGACCACGCTCAAGAAGCCGACGCTCTATCCGATCCGCGCCGCGTCGGGCGCGCTGGTGACGCGCGGCTGGCCGCTCGAGCCCCGGCCGGGGGAGCGGGTGGACCACCCGCACCAGGTGGGCTTGTGGTTCGATCACGGAGACGTGAACGGCCTGGACTTCTGGAACAACTCGGACGCGATCCCGGCGGCGCGGGCCGCCAAGATGGGCACGATTCTCCATCGCGCCGTGCGTCGCGCTCAGAGCGGGTCGGGAGAAGGGACGCTCGAGGTGACGGCCGACTGGGTCGACTCCCAGGGCAAGCCGCTGCTGCGGGAGGACACCCGCTTCGTGTTCCGCGCCAGCCCCGGCCTGCGCGCCGTGGATCGCATCACGACGCTCACGGCGGCGGGGGGCGGGCCCGTCACCTTTACCGATAATAAGGAAGGCCTGATCGGGATGCGCGTGGCGCGCGCGCTCGAGCAGCCGACCAATACGCCGGAGGTCTTCACCGACGCCGGCGGGCACGCCACGACCGTCCCCATGCTCAACAACGAGGGCGTCACGGGGCGCTATCGTAGCTCAGAGGGCCTCGAGGGCGACTCCGTCTGGGGCACGCGCGGCCGCTGGACGATGCTGACCGGCGTCGTGGAGGGCGAGCCCGTCACACTCGCCATCCTCGATCATCCCGGCAACGTGGGGTTCCCGACCTACTGGCACGCCCGCGGCTACGGCCTCTTCGCCGCGAATCCGCTTGGCGAGAAGGTGTTCTCGAACGGAAAGAGCGAGCGCAATTTCCGGCTCGCCCCGGGACAATCGACCACGTTCCGTCACCGGATCCTGATCCTCTCCGGGACCGCGGCACCAGACCAGATCGAGACGTATTACCGGGACTTCACCCGGTGACCCTCGTCGCGCGCGCCGTCAGAATCCACCCGGCGGATGATGTCGCGGTGGCGGTTCAAGCGCTTGCCGCGGGAGAGGATCTGGTGGTCGAAGGCGAGCGCATCGTGCTCGCCGAGGACGTCCCCGCCGGTCACAAGGTCGCGTTACATCCGCGCGCGCCGGGCCAAACGGTCATCAAGTACGGCTTCCCAATCGGCGCCGCCACGGCCCCGATCGCGGCGGGCGCCTGGGTGCACACGCACAATCTCAAGACCTGTCTTGAGGGGATGTTGGAATACACGTATGAACCGGTAGGGGCGCAGCATGCTGCGCCCCTACACGCATCCCTACCCGCGCCCACGTTCATGGGCTACCGCAGACCCAACGGCCGCGTCGGCACTCGCAACGAAGTCTGGATCCTCAATACCGTCGCGTGCGTGAACCACGCGGCGGAGCGGATCGCGCGCGAGGGATCGGCGCTGTTCCACGATCGCCTCGACGGCGTCTACCACTTCTCGCACCCCTACGGCTGCAGCCAGCTGGGCGACGACCTGGGACACACGCAGCGCGCCCTCGCCGGCCTGCTGCGCCATCCCAACGCCGGCGGCGTCCTGGTGCTCGGCCTCGGCTGCGAGAGCAACCAGATGGACGCCCTGCTCCGCGTCGCGGGTCCCCCCGTGGACCGGGAGCGGGTCCGCTTCTTCAACTCGCAGGACGTCACCGACGAAGTCGACGCGGGGCTCGAGGCCCTAGGGCAGCTCGTCGCGGCGATGGCGGGCGACCGGCGCGAGGAGTGTCCCGCGTCCGACCTCATCCTGGGCCACAAGTGCGGCGGTTCGGACGGCCTGAGCGGGATCACGGCCAATCCGCTCGTCGGACGCATCGCCGACCGTCTCACGGCGCTGGGCGGCGGGGTCATCCTCACAGAAGTGCCGGAAATGTTCGGCGCCGAGGGGGCGTTGATGAGGCGGGCGGTGGACGAGACGGTGTTCCGGGCGACCGTCGCGCTCATCAACGACTTCAAGGCGTACTTTCTCCGCCATGGTCAGCCGATCTACGAGAACCCGTCGCCCGGCAACATCGCCGGGGGGCTGACCACGCTCGAGGAGAAATCGCTCGGGGCAATCCAGAAGGGCGGGCAGGCGCCCGTCACGCAGGTGCTGCGCTACGGCGAGTCCGCGGCCACGCGGGCGGGCGGCCTCGCGCTGCTCGAGTCGCCGGGGAACGACGGCGTGTCGTCCACGGCGTTGGTCGCGAGCGGCGCGACGGTGCTGCTCTTCACCACGGGGCGCGGCACTCCCTTGGGCTTCCCAGTCCCCACCCTCAAGATCTCCTCCAACAGCGCGATCGCCGAGAAGAAGCCGCACTGGATCGACCTGAACGCCGGCGCGCTGCTCGACGGCGCGACGACGATGGACCAGCTCGCGGACGAGCTGTTCGCGCTGATCCTCGACGTGGCGTCGGGACGGGCGCTCGCCAACAACGAGAAGCACGGTTATCGCGAGATCGCCATCTGGAAGGACGGCGTGACGCTGTGACGTCCACGGCCGCCCCCCAACGCCAGTCTATTTCCGCAGCATCAAGGTGAAGCCGCTATGAAACGCGTCAGGCGCGCGCACTCGCGTACGACCTAGCGAAGCGGACCTATAAACTGGGGCGGGAGGACTCGAACCTCCAACTTCCCGGTTAACAGGCGGTGCCATGGGGAGCTCAGGTCCGACGCTACGTTTGCATCTCGTTGACGGCTAGCGCGATCTGCCGGGATGCTCCCCTTCCCTCACGACGCCAAGCCGGTCCCAATGGACACCATAATCGACACCAAGCCAGCCAGTGCCGACAGCCTTCCATAGTTGCGAACGTGCAGTGTCAATCACATCAGTACTCATAACATGAGTACTAGAGTAATTGATCTAAACGTCAGAACCGGCCTACGCGTCACTCTTGATCGACGCCCTTCGTCAGCTCCTCCGAAGTCCCATGCGGGTCGACTCCGCGGCACGCTGCAACGCTTGCAAGCCACGACAGAAAGTGGCGCCAGCCCGCGGCCTGTCTTTTGGCTGCTCGCTCTCTGGGAGACCCGAGGCGGTTCGACGAGATCTGGGTACATCCGGAGGAGGGCGAGGCGCAGCTGTACGAGGTGCCCGCCGGCAAGCACTTGCGCGTGCACGAGGGCGACCGCGTGCGCGCCGGCGACCGGCTGACCGAAGGTCCGGTGAATCCGCATGACATCCTGCGGATCAAGGGCCCGCGCGCCGTGCAGGAATATTTGCTCAACGAAGTGCAGGAGGTGTACCGGCTGCAGGGCGTGAAGATCAACGACAAGCACATCGGCGTGATCGTGCGCCAGATGCTGCAGAAGGTGAAGGTCGTCGAGCCGGGCGACACCGAGTTCCTGGAAGGCGAGAACGTGGACAAGCTCGTGTTCAGCGAGATCAACGAGCGCGCGGTGAAGAAGGGCGGCAAGCCTTCGACCCGCGAGCCGCTGCTGCTCGGCATCACGAAGGCGAGCTTGACGACGCAGTCGTTTATTTCGGCGGCGTCGTTCCAGGAGACCACGCGCGTGCTCACCGACGCGGCGATCCGCGGCGCGAAGCACGATTTGCTGGGTCTCAAGGAGAACATCATCATCGGGCATCTGATCCCGGCGGGTACCGGCATTTACCGGTATCACGACATCGAGATCGAGCCGCCGGAGGGCTTCACGCCGCCGCCGCCGCTCGAGGCGGCGCTCCCAGGTGCGGGCGCGGCGCCGAGTCCGTTCCCGGAGGAAGTGGAAGCGGAATGACGATGGGCTGATGGGCGGATGGGCAGATCAAAACGGCGCTGGGAGATTCCAGCCGTTTTGTTTTAGACGATGTCGAGAATAATCGCGGTCGCGGGCAAGGAGAATCTCGAGCTGACGGCGCAGTTCGTACAGCCGCGCAACGGCACGAGCCAGCATTCCTTCCTCACAACCGCGCGCGGGACATTGGAGAAGGCGACAGGCACAAGGAGTTGCTCGTGAGCCGCGGGATGTCGGACACGCTGCTCGACTCACTCGCCGCGGCGCTCGATCAGTACGAGCAGACGCTGGAGGTGATGCGCGGGCCGGCGCGATTACGTCGGTGCCAGCTCGGATCTCCAGGCGGTGTGTGGAGATCGTGCAGCAGATGCGTGTGCTCGACGGCTCGTGCGGTATCGGTTCGGCGACAATCCCGAGCTGATGCGCGCGTCGGCGAGTGCTCGGAACGTGGTGGGGCGGTTCGGGTCGAAGAGCGAGCCGGCAGCGGCCGAGGCGCCTGGCGCTCCGGCGCCGAGTATCGTCAAGCCGGCGGCGTGATCGCGGTTGCGGTGGTAGCGGAGAAAGGCGCGGCGAGTGTGACCTGCCGCGCCTTTCTCTCCTTACGGTAAGCGGTCCTGTTCGCGCAATGACCGCACTCGCTCCATCTCTGCTTCTCTCTGACGTTGCATTCGATCCACCATGCTTCTACGGCTGCACGTTGCTAAGGCTTGGCGGTTGCGCGCAGCATCTTCCGGAGCTGGGCACGAGTCGCGAGTTCTTCCTTCAGTCGTTGTTCCAATCGTCGAGCGGCCGCCCGATCGCGTGAGGCCAGTTCCCACTGGGTAGCCCGTCCGCGATCGAGTAAGCGCTCCTTCTCTTGGAAGTGCATATCAATTATTTGCTGTGCCGCCGCGGGATCGAGCGTTCGTAGCTCGTCCGCTTGGTCAAAGACTTGTCCGACATCTCTGTGCAGGGCGGCGATTCTGTGCTAGATCGGTTGGCACTCCAGGTCGTTGCGGCGGGCCACACGTGTACGTTCGGCGAAAGTCCTACCTAGACGGGCGGCGATTCTGTGCTAGATCGGTTGGCACTCCAGGTCGTTGCGGCGAGCCACACGTGTACGTTCGGCGAAAGTCCTACCTAGACGGACGTATCGCTATGATCAATGCAATAATCGCAACAACAAGCGCTATCCAGGCAACTGCCCGCGATGCGCCGAGGAACAGAAGGAACCACTTGATTGCGTGAGGCGAGCTCTCAATGGACCAACTTGGCCGAACACCAGACTTGCGATCCTCCTTCGCAACTCTCGAGACCGCGGCCCGGAAGTCCTTAATGTTCACCCCTTCGGCATGCAATTTCTTGTCGAGCTCTTCACTGACCACCAAAATGGCGATGAGAAGGTGCTCCGGAGCCACCTCTGAATGCCCTAGTCGCTGGGACTCCGCCATCGAACGCTCCAATACGCGTTTGGCAGAGGGCGTGTAGGGGAAGTCGGGACCACCTATAGGGTGAGCCAAAGGTGGCGGGGGGGCTGCTACGATGCTCTCGTAGACTTCATTCGGTTGGAGTCCGAGTTGAATGAATGCTTCTTTACACCTTGCGCCCGGATAACGAAGCACGCCGAGCAGGAGATGAAAAGGCTCAACCTCGTCGTGCCGAAATCTGAGGGCTTCTTCACGAGCAGCTTCCAAACCGCGTCGCACATCATCAGTGAAATTGTATCCCAACATATCAGGGCCCTAGTGGCTCAGTCGGCGGACAGCAACGATTTGCTTCGCGGGCGCGCTCGGCATAGCCAATCGAAGAGTGTCTCCGCTTAGGTGACCTGCATACTCCGGCTCACCCTCAAAGCTCATGTATACGCTGTCGCCGCAGTCTCGAAAACTGAACGGGACGGTAAGAGTTAGAATGCTCAGATCATCACACGCCTGTTTGCTGGTCTCTTCCAACGGCGACGGCTCCACTTTCAAGCCTGAGTCCGCCATTAAGTTCTTGCGCATTTCGCGCTGAATGTCACATGGGAACTGGGCTATCGCGAAGTCCTTGAAACTCACAATGGCCTGCCCGCTGTGAGGTGAAAGAAGGACGAGCTCCCAGCGCCGATACTCGCGTCTTGGATACCGAGAACTCTCAACATTCACCGAATCTATCCACGGTAGCGGTCGGCCGTTAATGCTGACGACACTAAAGAGCCGATGGGCTGGGGCTTGCTGCGCATCACAGCGCGGTCGCGTCAACAAGAGGAGTGCGGCGGCAAACAGGAGCGACAATTTCTTCACTGAGGCACCCATTATCTACGGAGTCCATGTGTTTGTGACCGTGACGGCATCGCGCGAGGGCTTGGCGCACCAAGCCCCGCCCCAGCTCAGAACGGTTGCGCTTTCCTCAGGTTAATCTACTCGTCCGCCTTGGGCATCTGTAACTGGTCCCTTCGGTACCCAACCTGGCCAGATGGTGCCGTAGAAAGCGTTGACACCCAGGACGCCCGGTGAGACGATAATCTCGCCATGAGAGGCAAACCCGTTCCAGTAGCCGTCGAACATCGTGTAAATCGTGCCAAATCTAGTCTCTGAAGCCCTGTACCATGTTCCCTCTAGAAGGCCACCAAAGACGTCAAACCAGTGCACTTGGTAAACCGACCGGCGCAACCCACTGAAAGCCCTAGTGACGCCGATGATAGGTGTGCCATCAGGATCCGGCGGCCCCGCCAGTGACGCGTAACGAAACGTGCCGCTGATCGCGTCTTTCCAAACTGCGTTCACGACTGCAGGATCAGCTACGCAGCTCGCATTCCCGATGCAGGCGAGATCGGACGAGGAGTAAGAGGGCTCATTGGACTGTTGTGATTCCTCTAGCCATCGGTCCCACTCTTGCTCCATTCGATCGAGCTGTGCGGTAGCCTGGTCGTACTCGCCGGGTTGTGCCCACACGCCGGAGCCGCAACTCTCTCTGCAGTCCATCTTGAGACCGGACGGATCCTCTCTGTTAATGGGATCATCGCTCGCGTAGACGTACGGGTTAATTCCTCCTCCTAGTCCGACGGGATCCTCTGACAAGAACCTGCCCGTACCGCCCTCGTACCAGCGAGCGCGCA
>JBKPDZ010000113.1:0-33544 GCA_046728135.1 Gemmatimonadota bacterium
ATCGGCGAGCTCTGTTTGAGCCCGGTGGGTCTCTCCATTGTGACGAAGCTCGCGCCGCCGCGCATTGTGGGTGCGATGATGGGGCTGTGGTTCTTGTCGATAGCCGTGGGCAATAAGCTGGCCGGAATGGCGGGAGGGCTGTTCGATCAGCTGCCATTGCCGAAGCTGTTTGGCGCGGTTGCGCTGACGACGTTTGCGGCCGCTGGAATCCTCCTTCTACTCACGAGGCCGGTTCAGAGGTTGATGGGCGGCGTCCGCTAAGCTCATCGGCGACTCGGCGTAGTGGCAGGCCGCGACGTGACCGGGTGTCACCGCTCGGAGCGGCGGCACTTCCATTCGGCAGCGCTCGCTCTTGAGTGGATGCGGGCATCTTGGGTGAAACGGGCACCCCGGCGGCGGGTGGGCAGCCGATGGCATATCGCCCACCAGCACAATCCGCTGCGTCGTTGCCCGCGGGTTCGGCTCCGGCACCGCCGACAGCAGCGCGGTGGTATAGGGGTGGCGCGGCGCGGTGTAGATCTCCGCCGCGGGCGCGTGCTCGACGATCTTGCCGAGGTACATGACGGCGACATCGTCGGCGATATGACGGACCACGGCGAGATCGTGGGCGATGAACAGATAGGTGAGGCGGCGCTTCGCCTGCAGGTCGGCGAGCAAATTGAGCACCTGTGCCTGCACGGAAACGTCGAGCGCGCTGACCGGCTCGTCGCATACGATGAATTGCGGCTCGACCGACAGCGCGCGCGCGATGCCGACGCGCTGTCGCTGGCCCCCTGACAGCTCGTGCGGGTAGCGCTTCGCGAACGCCGCGTCCAGTCCCACTTCTTCCAGCAACGCGGAGACGGCACCGTGCAGCCGGTGGATTTCCAGCGGCTCCCGCAGCGTTTTCTCGACGGTCATGCGCGGATTGAGCGAGCTGTAGGGATCCTGAAAGACGATCTGCATCCGGCGCCGCAGCGCCCGCAGCCGCGCGGCATCGAGCGCGAACACGTCGTTGTCATCGAAGAGGACCTTGCCCGCTGTCGGCTCCTGGAGCCGCAGTATCGTCCGCCCGACCGTCGTCTTCCCCGAGCCTGACTCACCGACCAATCCCAGCGTGCGGCCGGACGCGATGGTGAACGACACGCCGTCCACGGCGCGCACGGGCGCGCGGGGCGCCCCCAGCCCGAACCAACTGCGCTCGCCGGGATAGTGCTTCACCAAGTCCCGCACCTCGACGAGCGTCATCGCTTCGGCACGCGCCGCTCTGGCTCGGTCACGAGCCAGCACCGCGCCGTATGAGGGGCGCCGTCACCGGCATCGAGCAGCGGCGGCTCCTCGGCGGCGCACTTCTCCCATGCGTATGGACAGCGGGGATGAAAACGGCACCCGGGCGGCCACGCGGTTGCCGCTGGGACCTGGCCGGGGATCGCGTGCAGTCGCTCGCGCCGCGCGTCGATGCGGGGAACCGCGGCGAGCAGGCCCTCCGTATACGGATGGATGGGGCGCTCGAACAGGGCATTGGTCGTCGCGGTCTCCACCACGCGTCCCGCATACATGACGACGACGCGATCGGCATGTCCTGCCACCACGCCGAGGTCGTGTGTGATCAGCAGGACGGCCATGCCCAGCTCGTGCTGCAAGCGATCGAGCAGCTCCAGGATCTGCGCCTGGATGGTCACGTCGAGCGCGGTCGTGGGCTCGTCCGCGATGAGCACTTTGGGGTGACAGATCAGCGCCATGGCGATCATGACGCGCTGGCGCATGCCCCCCGAGAGCTGATGGGGATAGGCGTCGACGCGCTCGTCTGGATCCGGAATGCCCACCAGACGCAGCATCTCGATGGCCCGTGCCCGCGCCGCCGCGCGCGACAGGTGCTGATGGATGATGGCCGCTTCCGCGATCTGATCGCCAACCGTGAACACCGGATTCAGCGAGGTCATCGGCTCCTGGAAAATCATCGCGATCTGATTGCCGCGCACGGCGCGGAGCTCGGGCGCGGCGAGCGCGAGCAGATTGCGGCCTTCGAACTCGATCAGGCTCCCGGGGAGAATGTGTCCCGGCGGCTCCGGCACCAGCCGCAGAATCGAGAGCGAGGTGACCGTTTTCCCGCAGCCGGATTCGCCGACGAGACCGAGCGTCTCGCCCGGATAGAGGTCGAACGAGACGTCGTCGACGGCGCGCGCGGTGCCCTTGCCCTGTTCGGTGACGAAATAGGTCTTGAGATCGCGCACGCGCAGCAGCACGGGGAGGGCGGGGGCGGGGGCGGTCATGTCGCGTCCTCGCGCGGATTCATGGCGTCGCGGACGCCATCGGCGACTGCGTTCAGGGACACCACCACCAGGGAGATAGCAAGGCCGGGAAAGAATGTCGACCAGGGTGCCGTGTAGAGGCCGGGCAAGCCGTCGGCGATCATGTTGCCCCAGCTGGCGTCCGGCGGTGGCACGCCAATGCCGAGGAACGACAGCGCCGCTTCGAGCAGCAGCACGTTCCCGACGCCCAACGCGGCGGAGACGATGACCGGCGCGGCGGCATTGGGTAACACGTGGCGCACGATCACCCGGCTCGAGCCCGCGCCGAGCGCGCGGGCGGCGACGACGAAATCACGCTGCCTGAGCGAGAGGACCTCCGCCCGCACCAGCCGGCTGGTGCCGAACCACGAGGTGAGACCGATGGTGATGACCAGCGCCGCGAACGGGAGACCATCCCACAAGGCGACGGCCATGAGGAGGATGAAGATGCGCGGCAGTGCGAGCCCCACGTCGACGCCCCGCATCAGGACGAAATCAATCCCGCGGCGAGAATAACCGGCGATGGCGCCCACCAAGGTGCCGAGCGCCACCGCCACGAGCGCGCCCAACGCGCCGATGCCGAGCGACACGCGGGCTCCATACACGACGCGGCTCCAGACGTCGCGGCTCAGCGGATCGGTGCCCATGAGAAACGTCCACGAGGGCCGGTGATTCGTGAGGTGCACGATGTCGAGCTGCCGGTTCGGATCGAACGGGCCGATCAGTGGCGCGGCCAGCGCGACGAGGACCAGGAACGTGAGCATGCCCAGGCCCCAGGATGTCGTGCGGAGCCGGAAAAAGCGCCGTCCCGCCCACTGCTGTCGCAAGGCGCGACGGCGCAACGCGCGTACCACTTCTGCCGCGATGACCAGCGCGACGAACAGCGCCAGCCAGTTGCCGAGCGTCATGCGGTGACGAATCCCGAGTCGTCGGCGCCCACGCGCAACCGCGGATCGGCGATGCCCAGCAAGATGTCGGCGAGCAGATTGCCCGCGACGACGACGGTGCTGGCGATCAGCGCGCTCGCGGTGACCAGCGGATAATCACGTGTGAGAATCGCATCGAAGGCGAGGCGCCCCATCCCCGGCCATGCGAACACGGTCTCGACGAGCACGGCGCCCGTCAGCAGGAACGGAAACGCGAGACCGAAGCGCGTAATAAAGGAAAGCAGCGCGTTGCGAAGTTCGTGCCGGAGCACGATCTGCCACTCCGGCACGCCTTTCGCCCGCGCGGTTCGCACATAGTCCTGGCTGGCCACCTCGAGCATCGCGGCTCGCTGAAAGCGCGCCGTCCCCGCGGCACCGACGACGCCGAGCGTCGTCGCCGGCAACACCAGGTGCCAGAGCCGATCGGCGACGCAGTAGAGCGAGCTGACGACGGGGCAAAAGATCGGGTCGCTCGCCCCTCCGACTGGAAACCACCGCAGCTTCTCCCCGAAGATGAGCAGCAGGATCGGCGCCAGCCAAAACGTCGGGAGGGAGTAGACGAACAGCGTGGCATTCCCCAGCGCCAGGTCCGGCAGCCGGTTGACGCGGCCGGCTTGATAGATCCCGAGCCCGAGGCCGAGCAGGAAATCGAGCGCCAGCGCCGCACCTGCGAGCTGCAGCGTGAACGGCACGGTCTCGACGAGGGCGTCCACCACGGGCCGGCGGAGCGAGAACGACATCCCCAAATTCCCGTGCCCGAGCTGCACCAGGTAGCGCCAGTACTGCACCGCGATGGGTTGATCGAGACCGAATTGGTGGGTGAGCAGATCGCAGACCCGCGGCTCCAGGTTTTCGCTGCACGGCTTCCCTGGGGCGAGATGGATCAGAATGAAGATGAAAGTGACGACGGCGAAAATGATGGCGACGGACGCAACTAGGCGCCGCAGGAGCCACGCGCTCCCCCCCCCGGTCACTTAGCGCTCCACGCGGTCTCGATCGATCAACCGGTCTGGGGGGATGCGCCAGGTGCGGAGGAGGGCCGCCCACGAATCGGGACGGAACTGGACGTTTTCGACGCGCTTGTGGACCGCTCCGATGTTGGACAAGGCGTACAGGAAGACAGCCGGGGCGTCCGCGTTGATCGTCTCGAGCGCGGATCGCCACAGCACGCGCGCCCGATCGCGGGTCGGGGCGGAAATCGCGAGCTCCACGATACGCTCGAACTCCGGATTGTAGTAGCGGCCAAAGTTCGAGCCACCAAACCCCGCGCGCGTCCACGACTGCGTGATGCCGGACCCCGGGGACGGATCATTGCTGCGCGACAGGAGCGCCGTATCGAAGTTCCCGGAGCCCGTGCGCTGTGCGACGACGCTCCCTTCGAGCTCGTCAATCTCGGCGCGCACGCCGATGGCGCGAAATTGCTCTCGCAACAAGCGCGCGTATTGCTTGCGCAAGCCGCTCGAGCTGGGGACGAGGATGTGAAAGGCGAGCGGCTGCCTGTCTTTATCCCTGATGCCGTCTCCGTCATGGTCGCGCCACCCGTGCAAGTTCAAGAGGCGGGCGGCCTGCGCCGTGTCATACGGCAGCTGCCGGACATCGGGATCCCAGATGCCGACGAGCGCCGAGATCGGGCCGGGCGGTACCTGGCCGTAATCGCCCAAGGTGCTTTTGACCAGACTCGCGCGGTCGATGGCCATCGTGAGTGCACGGCGCACGTCGCGGTCGCCGAAAATCGGATGCGGCTGGGAGGTGTCGCCCGGCGCGCGCTCGTTGAAGCTCAAGAACGTGTAGACGTTGCCACGGTAGGTGTAGATCGCGAGCTGCTGCGCGGCCTTCGCCCGTTCGACGTTGTCCGGCGTCACGAGCTGTTCGCGGATGTCGGCTTGATCGGCGATCACCTGTTGGACGGCCACCGGCAGGTTGGGCGTGAATCGCCAGATGAGCCGGCGAATCCCCGGGCGGCCGAGGAAGAAGTTCGTGTCGGCGACGAGCTCGATCGACTGCGCCGCCTGCCACCGCACGAAGCGGTACGGTCCGTCACCAACCGGCTGGCGACCGAACGGTGCGGTTCGCCACTGCTCGCGCGGGACGGAGCGGAGCAGGTGCGCCGGGAGAATCCGCATGTGGTACACGGCGTCATAGAACATCTCGCGGTAACGCTCGCGGAAGCGAAAGACTGCGGTGAGCGAATCCCGCGTGGTCACCTTCTCGATGCGTTGCAGCTTGGGGCGGAACGGCGATGCCACCGCCGAGTCCGTGTAGGCGTTGAACGTGAACTCGACATCGCCCGCAGTCACCGGCTGGCCGTCCTGCCAGCGCGCGCGCGGATCGAGGTGGAACACCAGCGTCAAGGGTCCATCCCATTCCCACCGCTGCGCGAGCAGCGGCTGAAAATCTTCGTCGCCGTCGGTGTTGGTGGACATGCCGACGTCCGCGAGCTTGAGAAACAGCTGCTCGCCGATGTCGCTTGCGACGATCTCTTCGGTGGACGGCGGCAGCAGGGTCGGGGGTTCCACCACCGCGGCGTCGATCAGCGTGCCGCACCCCTCGGTGGTGCAGCCGCCGCGGCGCTCGCAGGCGGCGAGAGCAACGACGGCCAGCGCGATGTAAAGGGATCGTGAAGAGCGCCGTGACATGGCGCTTAACATTTCACCGCGGGACCAGAGATGCAACGTCGGACCGTCTAAGACTTTCTCCCCAATTCTCGGCAACCGCTCTCGCGGTTTCTTCGAACGTGACGGGTCGTCCGAGGACATCGGAGAGCGTCGTGGCTCCAATGCCTCCGGGCACGGTTTCCTGGGATCCGCCCAGGAGGATCGAACCGTGTTGCAAGAAGGCATCACCGCGTCGCACCTGGGCCGAGCCGACGAGCTTGCGACCGTTGACGAGGATCTCGCCACCGACGGGGGCTGCAAAGCACGAGGCTGGATGGGCCGATGGGCGGATGGGCCGATGGGCTGGCGCGAGCACCGCATCCACTCCGAGCGAGTGCAGGGCTCTCGCGAGCCGGGTGTGGATCTGGCAATACGCCTTCCGTAACGATCCGAATAACTCGATGGGCGCCACGACGGCGTATGTGACTTCTTGCTCGTGCCACACGGCTTGTCCGCCGGTCGGCCGGCGCACGATTGGAACGCCGCTGAACGTCATGGGCTGATTGCGTCCTACCGAAAGCGTGGGAGGATCCCAGCGATACAAGCGGAGGTACGCGCCGCAGTCTCGTGCGACCTTATCCAGCAGTGCTGTGTCGGTCGCCATGTTGTGCTCGCCCGACCGGCCCTCGGGCTCGACGATCAGATTCCAGGACGGCCCATCCGCCCATCCGCCCATTCGCCCGTTAGACAGTCGCGTACGCCTCAACGGGAGGACAGGTACAGACGAGGTTGCGATCCCCGAACGCGGCGTCGATGCGGCCGACCGGGGGCCAGATCTTGTGCTCGCGCGTCGCGGCGGTCGGGAAGCCGGCACGCTCACGCGCGTAGGGGCGATCCCAGGTGTCGGCCAGCAGGTCGGCGAGCGGATGCGGCGCGTTCTTCAGCAAGTTGTTGTCGCGATCCGCTTCGCCGGTCTCGATCTCGCGAATCTCACCGCGGATCGCGATCAGCGCATCGATGAATCGATCGAGCTCGGGCTTCGGCTCGCTCTCCGTCGGCTCGACCATCAACGTGCCCGCGACCGGGAACGAGACGGTCGGCGGGTGGAAGCCGTAGTCGATCAGACGCTTGGCAATGTCCTCGACGTCCACACCCGCCGACGTCTTGAAGGGGCGCGTGTCGATGATGCATTCGTGCGCGATGAGACCGTGCTGGCCCGCGTAGAGCAGGTTGTAATGCCCCCCCTCCTCGAGCCGTTTCGCGATGTAATTCGCGTTGAGGATCGCGACCTTCGTCGCGAGCGGGAGACCATCTCGGCCCATCATGGCGATGTAGGCCCACGAGATCGGCAGGATGGATGGGCTCCCCCACGGTCCGGAGGAAACGGTGCCCGCGCTCTCCGCGAGGGGAACGCCGACATCAATGATCGGATGCGTGGGCAGATGCGCCACCAGATGTTCGGCGACGCCGATCGGTCCCATGCCGGGACCGCCGCCGCCATGCGGAATGCAGAACGTCTTGTGGAGATTGAGGTGGCAGACGTCGGCGCCGATGTCGCCAGGGCGGCAGAGCCCGACCTGCGCGTTCATGTTGGCACCGTCCATGTAGACCTGCCCGCCGTGCTGGTGGACGATCTTGCAGATCTGCTTGATGGATGCCTCGAACACGCCGTGCGTCGACGGATAGGTCACCATCAGGGCGCCGAGTGTTTCGCTGTACGCTTTGGCCTTGGCTTCGAGATCGGCGACGTCGATGTTGCCCTGTGCGTCGGTCTGGACCACGACGACCTGCATGCCGGCCATCACCGCGCTCGCCGGATTGGTGCCGTGCGCCGACTGCGGAATGAGGCACGTCGTGCGGTGCGCCTCCCCCCGGTGCTGGTGATAGGCGCGAATTACCAGAAGTCCCGCAAACTCCCCCTGCGAGCCGGCGTTGGGCTGCAGCGACACTTTCGCAAACCCCGTGATCTCGGCGAGCCACTCTTCGAGTTGGCGGAACAGCGTCGCGTACCCTTGCGCCTGCGAGCGCGGCGCGAACGGATGCAGGCGGTTGAACCCACGCCAGGTGATCGGGATCATCTCGGTCGTCGCGTTGAGCTTCATCGTGCACGAGCCCAGCGGGATCATCGCGGAGGTGAGCGAGAGATCGCGGTCCTCGAGCCTCTTGAGATAGCGCAGCATCTCGGTCTCGGAGTGATGCGTGTTGAAGACCGGATGGGTACAGAACGGCGTGGTGCGGCGTAACAGTTCGGGGATGCCGGGCAATGCATCCGCTGGTAGGGGCGCAGCATGCTGCGCCCCTACCTCACGGGCCAGCGGGGCGGCAAACGCTCCCACCAGATCGGTCAGATCGTCATCAGTCACCGTCTCGTCGAGCGCCACGCCGAGTCGCGTCTGGGAGAGGGTACGCAGATTGATCTGCTTCGCGCGCGCGGCGTCGAGGATCCGCGGCAGCACATCCGGCGGGATGTCGACCGCGAGCGTGTCGAAGTAATGCGGATATGCGATCTCGTAGCCCAACTCTTGAAGTGCCCCGGCGAGCGATGTGGTGTAGGCGTGCACGCGCCGCGCGATACGGAGCAGTCCGTCCGGGCCGTGATAAACGGCGTACATCGCGGCGACGACCGCGAGCAGGACCTGGGCGGTGCAGACGTTGCTCGTCGCTTTCTCGCGCCGGATGTGCTGCTCGCGCGTCTGCAGCGCCATGCGCAGCCCGGTCCGGCCCGCGCGGTCCTTGGACACGCCGATAATGCGGCCGGGCAGGTGGCGCTTGTACTCGTCGCGGGTCGCAAAAAAGGCGGCATGCGGGCCGCCGTATCCGAGGGGGACGCCGAAGCGCTGGGAATTGCCGACGGCGATGTCGGCTCCCCACTCGCCAGGCGGCGCGAGCAGCGTCAGCGCCAGGAGATCAGTTGCGACGGTCACCAGCCCGCCGGCGGCGTGCGCCGCCGCGCAGACCGCGCGGTAATCGCGGATCGCGCCGTCGGTCGCGGGATCTTGGAGCAGCGCACCGATGACGTTGCCCCCCCCCCCCTCCCCCTCCCCCTCCCCCTTGCCTCCCCCCTGGAACTCGAAGGTGTCGGGATCGCCGACCACGATCTCGATGCCCCGCGCGGCCGCACGCGTGCGCACTACCGCGATCGTCTGTGGGTGGCAGCTGGCGTCCACGAGGTACGCCAGTTTCCCCTCATGCTTCGACACGGCTTCGGTCATGTGCATCGCTTCAGCCGCGGCGGTGCCCTCATCGAGCAATGACGCGTTCGCGATCTCGAGTCCCGTCAAATCCGCGACCATCGTCTGGAAATTCAGGAGCGCCTCGAGCCGGCCTTGCGCGATTTCGGCCTGGTAGGGCGTGTAGGCCGTATACCAGCCGGGGTTCTCCAGGACATTTCGCTGGATCACCGTGGGCGTGACACAGTCGTGGTAACCCATGCCGAGATACGATCGATAGACCTGGTTCTGGGCCGCGAGCAGCCGGAGCTCCTCGAGCGTCTCCTGCTCGGTCCTGGCCGGCGGAATGCGCAGCGGCTCACGCAGGCGAATGTCGGCCGGCACGACGGCGTCGATGAACGCGTCGAGCGAGTCGTAGCCAAGGGCGCCGAGCATCGCTGCCTGGTCCTCGGCCGAGGGGCCGATGTGCCGGTCCTGAAACAGATCGCGATCGTTAGTCATCGTTACGCAAGGGTGTAGGACTCCCCGGGCTTCAGAATCGTGACGGCGGCGGTGTTGCCCACGCGCCGCCGGAACTCCTCCGGATCCGCCTTGATCAGATCCCAGGTGTTGTAGTGCATCGGGATAACGCTTTTGGGTTTCACGAACTCCACGGCGCGGGCGGCATCTTCGACTCCCATCGTGAAATTGTCGCCGATCGGCACGAGCATCAGATCGATGCGACCGGCCAGCAGCTGCATCTCCAGTGTCAGCGCTGTGTCGCCGGTATGATAGACCGTCTTGCCGCCGATCGTGACGACGATCCCGGCGGGATTGGTCGTGTAGCGGCCGGTCGTGTCGCCCTCCACGCGACCGCCGTGAAACGCGGGGACGAGCTTCACTCTTCCGAACGGAAACTCATGCGCCCCGCCGATGTGCATGCCGTGACTCGTCGCGCCCTGGTCCGAGCAGAATAGCGCCAGCTCGTAGGTTGCGACGATCGTCGCCTTGTGCTTTTGCGATAGCGCGACCGCATCGCCGAGGTGGTCGCCGTGGCCGTGGGACAGCAGGATGCCGTCGAGATGAGGCAGCTGATCCGGGCCGATGACCGCCGCGGGATTGCCGGTGAGGAATGGATCGATGATGATGCGCTTGCCGTCCCGCTCTAGCAGGAAGCAGGCGTGTCCGTGGAACGTGGCTTTCACTCTCCTACATGCTTCGCGTACGCGTCGGCGCGGAGCAACCCCTCCAATTCTTTCGGGTCCCTGACCTTCACCTTGACCATCCATCCCTTGCCGTACGGATCGCGGTTCACGAGCGCCGGGTCCTGCTCCAGCGCCTTGTTGACTTCCACCACCGTCCCGGCAACGGGCGTGTACAGCTCCGACACGGCTTTCACGGCCTCGATCGTTCCGAACACGTCGCGTTGCTTGAATGCGGCGGCACCCTTGGGCAGCTCGACGAACACGACATCCCCCAGCTCGCCCTGCGCGTAGTCGGTGATGCCGACTTCCACGATCTGCGGATCTTTGCTTTCGCGGACCCACTCGTGGTCCTGTGTATAGCGAAGGTCTTTCGGGATGCTGGACATGGGACGAGAGCCTACAACAGGTCCGCGCGTGGCGCCAGTCCTGCGCCGTCTTCTTCACTCAACATCACGCGGTCATGGCCCCAGGGGCGAAGGTCGAGACGCACGGCGATGGGATCGGGGTCGGGCGAGAGATGATACAAGCGGCAGGGGCGGGGAGGGACTGCGGCCTCCCAGGCTGCGCGCGCGCCGTCGGCGGCCTCCGCCGTCGCGACGATCGAGAGCGGCGTGATCGTCTTCAAGATTCTGCCGAGGGATTTGATGGTCGCGTGCTCGATCCGCATGCCGGCATCCGCGTAGCGATGCTCGATGGCCTTGAGTACCGGCGCAGCTGCGTCCTTTGCTCCCAACGCGCAAAGCACGAGGGTCTGGCCCGGCGCTTCGTTCCGCACGCCGGCGCGGGCCGCGTGCTTGCGCAGCTCGGCAAATACGCGCTGCGCCTTTTTCTCGAGCTCGGCCAACGTGCCGGTATTTTCGATGACGTATTTGCTCAGCGGTCGCTTGCGCTCGGCGGGCATCTGGGCGGCGATCATGCGATCGGCCTCCTCGTTGGAGAGGCCCCGCAAGGTCCGCAGCCGCGTACGGCGGAGCGGCACAGGAGCGTCGATCAGGACGACCGCGTCGAATTGTCCCGGGTCCAACACCTCGAACAGCAGTGGGATGTCGTTGATGACGATCGCGTCGCCGCGCTCGGTGGCGGCCCGCTGCAGCTCGAGCCGCCGCTGCTGCACGGCGGGATGGACGATGGCATTGAGTGCGGCCAGGGCGGCGTCATCGCCCATGACCTTGCCGCGCAGCGCCGCGCGATCCAGGCTGCCTCCCTTGGCGAGCACATCGGCGCCGAAGCGGCCCGCAATCGCGGCGAGTACCGCGCTTCCCGGCGCCTGCGCGTCGCGCGCGAGGGCGTCGGCGTCGATCACCGTCGCTCCCCATTTCTTGAACAGCTCCACGACGGTGGTCTTGCCGGACGCGATGTTGCCCGTGAGGCCGACGTTAAGCATGGCGAATGCGAAATGCGAAATTCGGAATGCGAAATGGACGTGCGAACCGAATTTCGCATTTCACATTTCGCATTTCGACTTTAGAGCAGTGCAGTCTGATCCTCATCGTGCCTCGGGACGCGGTGACAGTGTCTACACCGCGCCTCATACGATTCCCGCCCGCCCACCATGATGATCGGACTGTCCCACAACGCCGGCTTGCCGTTCACCAGGCGTTGGTTCCGGGTCGCTGGGCCGCCGCACACGACGCAGATCGCCTGGAATTTGTCCACCACCTCGGCGACGCACATGAGCGTCGGCATCGGACCAAAGGGCAGGCCGCGGAAGTCGACATCGGTTCCGGCGAGAATGACGCGGACGCCCTTGTCAGCGAGGTGGTTTGCGATGTCGACGATCCCGTCATCCAGGAATTGGGCTTCGTCGACGGCCACCACTTCGGTAGTGTCGCGCAGCCGTCGCGCGATCTCCTCGGAGGAGTCGACGGGCTCGGCTTCAACGGTCACCCCGTCGTGGGAGGAGACGGAGAAGAGGCCCGCGTAACGCGCATCTAGGTGGGACTTAAAGACTTGCACCTGTTTGCGCGCGATGACCGCGCGGCGCACGCGGCGGATCAGCTCCTCGGATTTGCCGCTGAACATCACCCCGGAGATGACTTCAATCCATCCTGGGCGGGTCGGCTGTTGGAACATGGGCACTCACGTTAAGCGGGGGAGGAGGGACGGGGGAGGGGGGAACGGGGGTGAGGGAGGGTCGAGAAAGTCCAGTAAACTTGCGGATTTTTGGGGGATATCCCATAGTTCTTCAGTGTTCATGCGGGTTTTCGCGCCCCCCCTTCAAGGAGATTGCTGTGAACAAGGCTGAACTCACCTCCGCTCTGGCCATGCGCACCAAGATGTCGAAGGCCGATGCCACACGCACCATCGAAGCGCTGTTCGATGACAAGGGCATCATCGCTGGCGAGCTGAAGAAAGGCTCCAAGGTGCAGATCACCGGGTTCGGCAATTTCGAAGCCCGCAAGCGTGCCGCAAGGATGGGTCGCAACCCGAAAACCGGTGGCGTCATTCAGATCAAGGCGTCGATCGCTCCGGCGTTCCGCGCGGGAAAGCAGCTGAAGCTGGCGGTGAACGGGAAGAAGTAGCCGGCTATCCCCGATCAGGCCGAGCGGTGACTCTGCGTCCGCGAATCGCGACGCCCAGGAGTCGCTGCACGGCCTGATCCATTACGGCAGGGGCGACGTCCACGAGCGAAAACGTTTCGTGCACGGCAATCTTTCCGATCTGTCCTTTCTGCAGTCCCGCTTCTTTGATCAACGCCCCAACCAGATCCTTCGCACTCGCCCGATCCTTTCGACCAACAGAGACAAACAGCCTGCGCCAGCCGGCCGGCTCGGCGGGCGCGTCGACCTCACTACTGGCTGCGGGCGTCTGGCGGCTGAGGGCGAGCAACGCGGCCGCCACCATGGCGGGCGCGTGCTCCTCAAAGAGGGGAGACAGCATGGCGAGCTCCGGATCCACGTCGCCCTGGCGGAGTCGCGCGGCGATCTGCGCGCGCAGCGCCGCGGCTCGATCCTGGGCGCGATCGGCAGGGGAGGGCAGCGAGAGCGGGATCAGCGACGCGATCGACCGGAGATAGGGGAGCTGCGACGCGAGCACCAGCACGGTCGGCGGCTGCGCGATCGCGGCGAGCTGGCGCAGCTCGTCGCGCGTGGGGAGGACCGCGGCGACGACGACGTCTGGAGTTTCCGTTGCGGCGGCAACCTCGATCGGGCCGCCCGACCAGATGTAGGGTCGCACCGAGCGCAGCGCATCGAGAACGTCGCGCACGCGTCTGCGTCCGGGCGCGACGAACGCATACCGCGCTGTCGTCACAGGTCCAAGTGGCTGCCCGACGTCGTCGAGCGGCAAGTCGCCGATGATTTCCGGCCGCCGCGCATGGCGCTCGAGGAAGGGATCGAGGGCGGTAGGATTCCAGCTCAAGATGATGCGGCGGGCGTTCGGCGCTTCTGCGAGGAGTGTATCGAGCTCGGCGGCGAAGTTTTCGGGCCACGCGAGCACGATCGTCTCGACGGCCTCGAGCTTGAGCGCGGCGCGCGCGACCAGCGCGGCGAGGTCGGAATACCCGCCGGCGAGCACGCCGACGCGCCCTTCTTTCAGGAGAGCGGCGGTGCGGGCGAGGCCGGTGACGGCGTGGACGCGCAGCTCGGGCGGGGCCGCCTCGGCCCAGAGCACCGCCTGCTCGTCGTCCGCACAGACGACGATCGCATGGGTCCCTCCGATCAGCTCCCACGCCTTGCCTGCGCGTTCGACGGCAGGCGGGGTCACCAGCACGACGTGCCGCACACGAGCCTCGATTGTCAAAGGGTGCTACTTTGAGAACCGGTGAAAGTTAACCGGCTGCTGCCCCTCCTTCTATTGGCAACTTCTCTCAGTGCCCAGGAGCATCGTCCTCGGGCCCGTGACCTTGGCATCACCGTCGGATCCCTTCCTCCCGGTCCCCTCAACGCGATCACCGATGTCGCGGGCGTGCGCGTCGGCCACACGACAATTGCCCGCGGCGATTCGATCAACACAGGGGTCACCGCGATCCTGCCGCACGGGGGGAATCCATTTCGCGAGAAAGTTCCGGCGGCGATCGTGGTCGGCAACGGATTCGGAAAGCTCGCCGGCTCGACCCAGGTGAATGAGCTCGGCGAGCTGGAATCGCCCATTGTGCTCACGTGCACGCTGTGCGTCCCACGCGCCGCCGACGCCGTGCTCACCTGGCTCCTCGCGCTCCCCGGCAATGAGGACGTGCGCTCGGCCAATCCCATCGTCGGTGAGACGAACGACGGCTTCTTGAACAACATTCGGGCGCGGCCCATCACGGAGGCGGACGTGCTGACCGCCATTGGGAGCGCGTCGGAGGGCCCGGTCGCCGAAGGCGCGGTTGGTGCGGGCCGTGGCACGGTCGCGTTCGGCTGGAAGGGGGGCATTGGGACGTCGAGCCGCAAGCTGCCCGCGCCATTCGGCGGGTGGACCGTTGGTGTGCTCGTGCAGACGAATTTCGGCGGGGACCTGCGTATTCAGGGTGTTCCGATAGAGATCAAAGTAGGGGCGCAGCATGCTGCGCCCCTACCTCAAAACGGGGACGGGTCGATCATCATGGTCGTCGCCACCGACGCCCCGCTCGACCACCTGCGTTTGACGCGCGTTGCCAATCGCGCGCTCGCGGGTCTCGCGCGCACCGGCAGCTCGATGAGCAACGGCAGCGGTGATTATGTGATCGCGTTCTCGACGGCCCGCCCTCGTCCGCCCTCGCCCGCCCTCGACCGCATCGTCGACACGATTGCCGTCGTCCGCAACGATGTCATGTCCGGCCTCTTCCAGGCGACCATCGACGCGACGGAAGAAGCGATCTACAATTCGCTGTTGCGCGCCGAGACGGTGCGGGGCTATCGTGGCGTTGTGCGTGCCCTTCCCGTCGACTCCACGATCATGATCCTCAAACGCCATGGAGCCATTCCGCGATGACCGACGGTCTGTCCCCCAACCTCCAGCATCTCGAGACGTCGGCGACCATCGCGATTTCCGCTGAGGCCAGGCGGCGCAAGGCCGCGGGGGAGGACGTCATCGATCTGGGCGCGGGCGAGCCCGATTTTCCGACGCCTCAGGTCCCCGCCGAGGCAGGCATTCGGGCGATCAAGGATGGGAAGACGCATTACTCCGCGAATGAGGGGATTCTGGAGCTGCGCGCCGCCGCGGCGACGCACCTGTCGCTGCTCTCGGGCGGCCGTCCCGTCAATGCCGACCACATCGTGGTGTCGAACGGATCCAAGCAGTCGCTGTTCAACGCCTGCTTTACCTTGTTCGGCCCCGGCGATGTCGTCGCGATCCCCGCGCCGGCGTGGGTGTCGTATCCGCAGATCGTGCACCTCGCGCGCGCGCGGCCCGTGATGATCGCCGGCGACCTGGAGTGGAGTCTCAAAGCGAGCGTCAAGGACCTGGAGCGGATGTTACCAGGGGCCACGGGATTGATTCTTTGCTCTCCGTGTAACCCCACGGGCGCCGTGTACACCCACGCGGAGATCCGGGCGATCGCGCAGTGGGCGAAGGAGCGGAAGGTGTGGGTGATCGCCGACGAGATCTATCGGCGGATCCATTACGGCACCGGTCCGGCGCCGTCGTTTCTCGATCTGCCCGACGATCTGCTCGAGCGCGTGGTGCTCATCACCGGTGTGAGCAAGACGTACGCGATGACCGGATGGCGCATCGGGTTCGCGCTCGCGCCCGCCACAGTCGCCAAGGCGATGGCGGCGTTGCAATCGCACACCACGACGGGTGCCAATCACCCCGCGCAATTCGCCGCCGCGGCCGCGCTCGGCGACGAGCGCGTGGAACAGGACGTCAATCGCATGGTGGGAGAGTTCCGCAAACGGCGCGACATCGTCGTGGCGCGGTTCCGGCAAGATCTCCCCGGTGTGGAATTCGTCGATCCGATGGGCGCCTTCTACTTCTTCTTCAGAGTGGATTCATTCGGCAAGATCACGGGGACGGACTTCTGCACGCGGCTCATCACGCAGACGGGCGTGGCGTTGGTACCGGGGGCTGCGTTCGGAGATGATCGGTGGGTGAGGCTGTCCTACGCTGCCGCCACGGATTCGATTAGACAGGCGCTCGATCGAATCGTGAACTTTGCGAGGAAGCTGGGCGACTGAGATTCGCGGGAAGAGGGAAGGGGGAAGCGGGAAGGGTAAGGCACTGATCTGATTCTGGTCCGCGACAATTTGGTTATCGCTTCCATGCCATCCTAGCAAATATCCGGCGTGCACAAACTCGCGTCGCTGGAAGCGTGGAATCAAGGTCGGCGTTTATCTCGTCTCGCCTACCGGCTGACACTCGACGGCAAACTGTCGAAGCATTTTGGACTTGCCGATCAAATACGACGGGCGGCTGCCGGAATCCCCGCCAACATCGCAGAAGGCTATGCGCTTGCCACCACTCCACAGTTCATACGATGTCTGAGAATTGCGTTGGGATCCGCGACCGAGCTCTACACGCATCTTGAGTTAGCACTTGAGATGGAGCTCGTCGCTCGAGAGCAATTGCAGGCAGCATTGAAGCTCTGCGACCAGGTTATCGCATTATTGATTGGCCTTGTCCGGCGGCTGGGTACACGGAGTACCCTTCCCGCTTCCCCCTTCCCTCTTCCCCGTTAGAGTTTGGATGGTCGGTGTGATAAGACCTCAACGCCCGTCGGCGTCATCATGCAGTCGTCCTCGATGCGTACCCCGAACTTCCCGAGTTGATAAATCCCCGGCTCGTCCGTGAAGACGATGCCGGGCTCGAGGAGCAGCGTGTTGCCTTCGACCATGTACGGCGGCTCGTGCCCGTCCATGCCCATGCCATGTCCCAGCCGGTGCGTGAAGTACTGCCCGTAGCCTGCATCGGTGATGACCTTCCGGGCCGCGCGATCGACCTGCTGGCACTGCGTGACGCCGGGTTTCGCGTTCTCGATCGCCGCCGTCTGCGCGTCGTGCACGATGTTGTAGACCTTCTTGAACTCATCCGACGGGGCGTCGCCAAACCAGATCGTGCGCGTAATGTCCGACGTGTACCCTTCGACGCGCGAACCCGCATCGATCAGCACCACCGTTTCGCGCGTCAATTGCCCCGCCGAGGGGCCGCCGTGGGGCAGGGCACTCGAGGGTCCGAACTGCACCAGCCCGCCGCCCGGTGAGCTGCGGCTGGTCATTTCGCGCGACAGGAGCTGCGCGACGTCGCGCTCTGTCATGCCGACCGCGAGCTGCGAGAATGTCGCGGCGATCGAGGCTTCGGTTGCGGCAATCGCCTGACGAATCAGCGTGATCTCCTCAGGACTCTTGATGATGCGCAGTCGCTCGGTGACGGGCGCGCCATCATGCGGAATCCAGCCCCGGAGCTTGGAAACGAGTCGCACGTAGCTCTGATACGAGGTCGTGGGCTCTATGGCAACGATCCCCTCACGCCCGCGTGGCTTCAACTGCAGCGCCGCCTTCGCCACGAGCGCCCAGGGATCCTCCTGCTCCTCCCAGCCCCGTGCGTCACTGATGGTCGTATTGCGCTTGATCCGCTCGACCTCGAATGACGGGCACACGATCACCGGCGCGCCGGCCGCCGGGATCATGAGCAGAATCAGGCGGTCGCTGCGCCCGGGGTTGTAGCTCGCGAAGTACTGGAAGTCGGTGCTCGGCTCGACGACGAGCAGATCGAGGTTGTGCGTCCTGAGCGCGTCTTGTGCGCGGGCAATGCGTTGGGCGAAAACCTGTGGCCCAAGCGATGGATTCTGTGAATGCGAAATGCGAAATGCGGAATGCGAAATGGGCTCAGAGGGTCCATTTCGCATTTCGACTTCCGAATTTCGCATTGCCGTGCCTACCGCTACGGTCCCAGCCACCGTTAAGAACTCGCGTCGTTCCATAGTGCCGCTATATTACGCAGCCAACGGACGCACAGGAAGGCGAGACACGGCATGCATTTCGAAGCACGCATCGAGCCGCTCGACGGCAAACTCCCCAAGGTGTCGTACCGCTGGGATCCGGAGACCGACATCCTCACCGTTGCCTGCAAGGGTGTCCCGAAAGGGAACGGGATGAACGGCACCGTGGATCTCGAGGGCGGGGACGGCTCGTTTGTCGTGATCGACGTGGCCGGCGGCGCCCTGCGCGGCGTCGACGTCGTGACATGGCCGGATGATGTCCGGACTGTCGCATCGCTCACGCCGCCCGAGCCGTCGAAGGATGGGCAGGTCACCTTTCCCGGCCGCCGCTCCCAGCCCGGCATTGCGGCGGTGGAGCTCGATACGGCGCTCACCGTCGACAAGAATCAAACCGAGTCCGTCTTTCACATTCGCGTCGGCCGCCAGCGCCCCGCGACGATCGTGCGCGTGGCCGATCACATGCTCGTCGAAATAGACAAACAGGCGCGCCTCGCGGGGCTCTGGTTGCTCGAGGTTCCCCCCTTCCCGAACGTCGAAGCTACGGCGTAGTGGACGAGAGATTCGAGCGCTACGTCACCGAGCTGTTCGCCGCTGAAGATCCGATTCTCTCCAAAATCCGCGCGCGTCACGCCGCCCTCAACCTCCCGGCGATCAACGTTTCGCCCGAAGAGGGCAAGTTGCTGCATCTGCTGTTGCTCACTATTCAGGCGAAACGCGTGCTGGAGATCGGCGCGCTGGGGGGCTACAGCGGCGTGTGGCTGGCGCGCGCGCTGCCACCTGGTGGCGAGCTGACGACGATCGAAAAAGACCCCAAGCACGCGAGTGTCGCACGCGAGGCATTCGACATGGCTCGGCTGCACGGTCGGGTGCGGCTCATCGAAGGCTCCGCGCTCGATGCCTTGCCCACGCTGCATCCCGGCTTCGACGCGGTGTTCATCGATGCGGACAAAGAGCCGCTGCCCCACTACTTCGACTGGGGTATGAAGCTGCTGCGGCGCGGCGGCCTGCTGCTGTGCGACAATGCGTTCTTTCACGGCGCCGCCGTCGACCCGACCGATCGATCCCCTAATGCGCTGGGCGTGCGGGCATTTAACGAGCTGGCCGCGCGTGATCCGCGGCTCGTCGCGACGATCATTCCCGTGCGCGACGGCCTCGTGATCGGTCTCAAGACGCGAGACAGCCCATGACGTGGTGGCATGCGTTGGTCAAAGCGGGAGCCGTGCCCGGAAACGGCGGCAAGACGGACGATGTGGAAGGCGCGGCCACGGAGCAGGCGGATCTCGTTGAAGGTTCGGAGCTTCAGACCTACCCAGTGGCCGATCGGACGAAGTCGAACATCCCCGCCGCCTCCTTTCTGAATGGCATCGAGCGCTGGAACGTCGTCGCCTATGACGGCGTGGTCCAGGTTGTGAACGCATACATCGCGGCCGCGGTCCGCCGCCGCGACACGGCTGGCGGCCTGCACACGACATTCGAGCGCCGCCGCGCATTCGCGATCGCCCCACTCGATCGCATGACGCGCGGGCTTCGGCAGGCGCTGGAGCAGTCCGCGGCCGATATCGAGTCGGTCGCCGGCGAGCTCGTGGAGCAGCCGGCGCGATACCTGGAGATGATCGAGACCACCGTGCGGCGCGCGCGCGCCCGCATGGAACGGGAGCTCGCCGAGGAGGCGATCGACGACCTCGGGAACGACGAGTGGCTCGTCATCGACGGGCTCCTGTCGCGATCGCCCGACGTCGCGCGCCACCCCCGCGCGCTCGGCGTGATCAAGAGCCATGGTGCGCAGTTCCTCGAGGGCAGGGGCCTTGAACGCGCGTTGACATTGCCGGCGGGGCATCGGACCAGCGTGTTTGCGGTGCGTGGGGGTCACACGCGCACGGAGGTGTATTCGTGGTACCTCCGGCTTTGGCCTTGGGAGGGCAACGACCTGCTGTACGGACTGTTGCGCATCGAAGCCCGCGCACATCCCGACACGATCGCGCGCGCGTCCGCGTTGAGCGCGTGGCTCTGGACCGAGCGCGCGCCGCTCGCCACACCCGCTCCACGCTGGGACCGGCTGTTGTATCCTTTACATCACGTGGAGGAATACCTGAAGACCCGCGCGCCCCGGGATCTCCAGCAGCGAGCCAGCCGTGTGTCGCGGTTGCCGAGGCTGGCGTCGTGACGATCACTCCGATCGGCAAAGTCGTCGCGACGGAACTGAAGCCCGCGACGCCCCACCAGTTCCACTTCTGGACGGCCAACGATACGTCCGTCGGAATCGGTGCGATCATCAAAGTCGGGGGAAGTGGGACGGGGGACGAGGGACGGGTTGTGTACGGCGTGGTGACCGAGGGTTTCGCGTACTCCGATCTTGCGACGCCGCTCCACGACGTCGTCGGTGCCGAGGGCGATCCCACACGTGCCGAGGAAGCGCCCACGGCGCGGCAGCAGATTCGCTACTGGACGGCGGCCGTGCTTCGTCAGACGCCGGAGGAGCCGCTGCAACCGGTGCCACTCGGCCGGGTCTACCTCGCCGATGACGCGGACGTCGCGCAGGCGCTGCGCATGGACGCGTTCCTCAATTCGGCGACACCCACGGCCATTCCCATCGGGCTCTACACGTCCGCGGCCCACGAAGCGCCGGTGTACCTCGATGCCGACTTCCTGCTTGGCCCTGAAGCGGCGCATCTCAACATCTCGGGCGTCTCCGGGCTCGCGACGAAGACCAGCGCCGTCGAGTTCCTGCTCGCGTCGATCTTCGCGCACTTTCCCGCGCACAAGGGTCGCGTCGCCGCGGTGTGCTTCAACGTCAAAGGGCCGGACCTCTGCTTCCTCGATCAGCCGGCCGATTTGACCGAAGCAGACCGGCACCGCTACGAGCGGCTCGAGGTGCCGCCCGAGCCGTTTAAGCGCGTCCGGCTCTACGCGCCGCTCAAAGCGGACGGCGTAAATCTGAACACACTGCGCACGCATCCCGATCTTGTGGACGACGTCGAGCCCCTCACCTGGGGTCTCCAGGAAGTCGTCGATTACGCCGAGGTGTTGCTCAACCGCGATGACATCGACGCCAAGGCTGACGCGTTTATCGATTTTCTCAGAGACAGGGTTTTGAACAAGGCGTTTGACGACGGCTTCGGCACCACGCATCGCGTGCAGACGTTCGCCGATCTCGACCGGCTGTTCCGCTCGATCTTCGATGGCCTCGAGATCACCGCCGGCGGCCGCAGCGATACGTGGCGCACGCACCACATCGCGACGATGCGCAAGGTCCGGAACCGCCTGCTCAACATCTCGACGCGCTGCAAGGGTCTCGTGACCGACGACGGGCCGTCGAGCGATCTCCCCTGGAAGGCGTTCGAGGACCGCACCGTCTACGTCATCGACATCGCGAACGTTGATCCACTGGGACAGGACCTCGTGTTCGCGCGCGTAGTCTCGAAGCTGCGCGAGCAGCTCGAGCGTCGCGAGCTCGGTGTCGACGCGGTCATCGTGTTCGTCGACGAGCTCAACAAGTACGCGCCCGGGGACGGGCCGGAGACCTACGTCAAGAAGATGCTCCTCGACATCTCTGAGCGCGGCCGCTATCTCGGGCTGGTGCTCTTCGGCGCGGAGCAATTTCGCTCCCAGGTGCATCGCCGCGTCGTCGGCAACGCGGGGACCCAGGTGTTCGGCCGCATGGACATGGATGAGCTGGCGACACCCGGCTATCAGGTGCTGACCCCCGCCACCAAGAGTAAACTGGCGACGCTGCCGATCGGCGAGTTGATGATCCGGCACCCGCATTTCACGCAACCGATCTTCGTGCGCTTTCCCAAGCCGCCGGTGCTCCGGGGTCGGGATGGCGTCGAGCGCTTTCCGCCGGCCGCCGATGTGCCGTTCGAGGACGCCGTGGTGCGCCAGCTCGTGCGCGTTGATCGGCGCATCCGGCCCAATCAAGTGAAGGATCTGATCGCCGATCGCGAGCCCGACGACGTGCGGCGCGCCCTTGCCGCGGTGCGCCGGACCCGCCCCGACGATGTGCTCGCCTACTTCCGGAAAGTGCTTGGCGCGCGTGTGGAGCCCGATGCGCTGCTGCGAGAACATCACGCGGTGCCGCCACTCAATCCGATCTCCGACGAACCGTACTAATGAAGCTCGCCCACCTCGCCGACCTGCACCTGGGCTTCCGGCAGTTCGACCGCCAGACGTCCAAGGGCGCGAATCAGCGTGAGGTGGATGTCGCCGAGGTCTTCAAGCGGGCCGTAGACGACATCCTCGAGCAGAAGCCGGAGCTGATTGTGGTCGCTGGGGACCTGTTCCACTCGGTCCGCCCGACCAATGCCGCGATCCTCTATTGTTTCCGGCAACTGCAGCGGCTGCGGACAGGCCTGCCCGGCACACCGATCGTTGTCATCGCGGGTGAGCACGACACGCCGCGGTCCAGCGAGACCGGCTCCATCCTGCGCCTGTACGAGGCACTCGGCGTCGAAATCGCGGTGGAAGAGGCGCGTCGCATCGTGTTTCCCAAGCTCGACTGCGCCGTGCTCGCTGTGCCGCACTCTGCACTGGTTCGCGCCGAACGTCCCAGTCTCCGTCCGCAGGCGGGGGGACCGACACGCAACATTCTACTTACGCACGGTGAGCACGGCGGGCTCGGAGAAGAGCGCGGGACGCTTGAGTACGGCGGAGCGCCATTGTCACGCGAGGCGTTGTCGCCGGAAAAATGGGACTACATCGCGCTCGGCCACTACCACACGGCGCACCCCATTGCTGCTAACGCTTGGTACTCGGGCAGTCTGGAGTACTTGCCACCGAACCCATGGGGTCAGCTGCAGGATGAAATGGCGCAACGGGTCGGCCGCAAGAGCAAACGTAGTCCCGGACTTGTGGGTAAGGGCTACCTGATTGTCGAGATTCCTGGAGCGCGCGTCGCTTTCCGACCGATCGAGCCTCTCCGGCATCACATCGACCTGCCTTCCATTGAAGGGGCTGGACGCAACGCCAAGGATCTCGACGCTGAGATCGCAAAAGCTGTGAGCAGTGCCAAGCCAGCGATTGACGATCAGATTGTGCGGCTCATGGTCTGGAACGTGGATCGCGCGACTGCGCGGGACCTCGATCACGCCGCCATCCGCGGCTACAAGGCGCGGGCACTGAATTTCCAGCTCGATCTCCGCCGGCCGGAATCGCAGCGGACAGTTGGGGGCAGCGAAGGGCCCGGCGGCCGCCGCCAGACGCTCACCGAAACCGTACGCGACTTCCTCGGCCGCCGACCGCTCGATGCCGAGCTGAATCGCGAGACGTTCGTGAAGCTGGGCGTGGAGTATCTCGAGGCCGCTGCCCGGGCGGACGGCGAAGGATGAAGCTGCACCGGCTGCGGCTCGTCAACTTCCGCCAGCACGCGGAAACCGAGATCGTATTCGGCGACGGCATCACGGGCATCATCGGGCCCAACGGCTCGGGCAAGACCTCGCTGCTCGAGGCCATCGCGTGGGCGATCTACGGCAACCTCGCGGCGCGCGGCGACAAGGAGTCGATCCGCAATCTCCGCGCCAAAGCGCGCGCGCCCGTGCGCGTGGAGCTCGAGTTCGGGCTCGGCAGCCATGCGTATCGCGTGGAGCGCGGGCTCAACAACGCCGAGCTGTACCAGGACGGCGTTGTGGTCGCGAACTCGCTGAAGGAGGTCACGGGACGACTGCAGCGCGTGCTCGGCATGACCCACGACGAGTTTTTCAATACGTACTTCACCGGCCAGAAAGAGCTCGCGGTGCTCGCGGATGCGACCCGCCCTGAGCGCGCAGCGTTCTTGTCGCGGGTGCTGCGGCACGAGCAGCTCACGCTCGCCCAGGAGCGCATCCGTGAGCGTCGCAACGCACTCGGTCACGAGGTCGATGGGCTGGAGACCGGGCTGCCGCCACAAGGGGAGCTTGAGCAAGAGCGCAAGGCGGCCGAGACACGCCTGGCGGAAGCCCGGAAGGCCGCCACGGCGGCCGCGGCCGAGCGCGCGAAAGCCCAACAGGCCCTGACTGAAGAAGAGCCGCGCTGGCAGCAGTGGGTGGAGCGGCGCGAGCGGACGCTGGCGCTACACGGCGACCTGCGGGTAGGCGAGCAGGGCGTCATCGTCGCACGCCAAGAGTTTCACCGGCTGGACAAAGAGCTGGCGGCGGCGCTGGCGGCGCGGGAAGAGTTGCGCAGCCTGGAGACGGACGTCGCGTCGATCTCGAAGCTCAAAGCGGAGCTTGCCGAGCTGGAGCGGCTGCACCGTGAAGATGCGGCGCGGCGCGAAGAACAGGCGTCCTTGACCGAGCTGACACGCAATTTGAATCAGCTCGATCGCCGGGTCGCGGAATTGGCCGAGGCCGAAGCGCTCGCGCGGGCGACCCGGGAGACGGAGGACCTGGCGGCGAAGCTCGAAGCTGCCGACAAAGTCGCCCGTGAGCAGCAGGCGGCCTGGGTGCGCGAGCGGGAATACGCGAATACCAGGCGCACCGAGCTGCTCAAGCAGCATGAGGACGTGAAGGACCAGCGCGACAAGATCGAGCGGCTCGGCCCCGAAGGACAATGTCCCACTTGCTTGCGGCCGCTCGGTGCGGAGCACCGCGCGGTGCTCGATGTGTTGAACAATCAGCTCGAAGTGATCGTGACCGATGGGACATACTTCAAGCAGCGGATCGAGCAGCTGGCGACTCCTCCGGCGGCGGTGACGCAGGCCGAGGCGGCGCGCGACGCGGTCGCCGAGGAAGCTCGGCAGGCGAGCGAGCGCGTGGCCACGCTGCGCGAGCAGGCGCGCGAGCGGGCGCGGCTGCAAAAAGAACGGGCCGGTCTCGCCAGGCGGATGCAGGAAGTCGAGCAGCGCGTCGCGGCGCGGGACGCGGGGTACAACGCCGAGCGACACAGTGCCGTGCGCATGGAGCTGACGCGCCTCGAGCCGGTGGCGCTGGCGGCCGCGGTGTTGGCGGCGCGCGCGGATCGCGCCGAGGCGCTCGTCGGCGAAGCGGAGATTGCGGAGAAGGCGTTGTCGACCCGGGAAGAGCACGTCAGGCAGCTCGCGGAAGCCGTGAAAGCCCAAGGGTTCTCCGAGCCGAAGTTTCAAGCGGCACGCGAGCGTCACGACCGCGCCGCGCATGCGCTTCGGGCGGCGGAGTTGGCGGTCGCGGAGACGCGGGGCGAGCTGGTCGCCGCCGAGACAGCGGTGCGCGAGATCGAGCGCCGGGTGACCGAGCGCGCTGCCCGCGAGCGCACCATCGCCGAGCGCAAGATCGAGCTGCGGCTGCACAACGAGCTGGATCGTGCCTTCTCCGATCTGCGCGCCGAGCTGAACGCGGCCATGCGGCCTGAGATCGGCGCGCTGGCGTCGGGGTTCCTATCGGATCTCACCGACGCGCGCTACGATGAGGTGGATCTCGATGAGGATTACCGTGTCGTCGTCCTCGACGAAGGCGTGCCCAAGCCGGTGATCTCGGGCGGAGAAGAGGACATTGCGAATCTCGTGCTGCGGCTCGCCATTTCTCAGATGATCGCCGAGCGCGCGGGTCAGCCGCTCTCGCTGCTCGTGCTCGACGAGATCTTCGGCTCGCTCGACGAGTCGCGGCGCCAGCACGTCCTCGCGTTGCTGCGCCGCCTGGGCGACCGCTTCCCGCAGGTCATTCTCATCACCCACATCGAGCAGATCCGCGACGGGCTGGACCGCATCATTCGTGTCGCGTACGACGCCACGACCGGTACGAGCGTCGTGCGCGACGACACCGCTACCCTGGGACCGCCCGATGCGAGCGTGGCTGCCTGACACCCGCGTTACCGGCCCCGAGCGTGCCACCGAGCACGACATCGAGGGGCTGAATCACGTCTTTGCGGAAGCGTTCACCGACCGCTATCGCCGCGACGGGCTGATCGGTGTCCGCGTGCCGCAGCTCAACCCGCTCGTGTGGCGCTATGCGCTGCTCGACGCGGGCGACGGCGCGATGGTCTGGCGCGATGAGCAAGGCGACGTCGCGGCCTTCAATGTCGCCCACCAGGCGGGGGCCGAGGGATGGATGGGGCCGCTGGCCGTGCGCCCGGACCGCCAGGGCACCGGCGTCGGCAAGACCGTGGTGCGAACGGCCGCCGACTGGCTCATCGACCGGGGCGTCACGACGCTGGGCCTCGAGACGATGCCGCGCACACCGGAAAACATCGGCTTCTACGCGCGGCTCGGCTTTGCGCCGGCGTTCCTGACGGTCACGTTGACCAACGAGATCGCAACCCGTGGCCATCCTGCTCCGGTCCTGTTATCGAAGCGCTCCGCCGCGGAAAAGGACGAGGGCATGGCTGCGGCTCGGCGCCTCGTGGACGATCTGGCCCCTGGCGTCGACTTTTCGCGCGAGATCCTGCTGACGGCCGAGCTCGGCCTGGGCGATACGTCTCTGGTCGATGGCGTCAATGGGCTGGATGCCATGGCGGTCTGGCACTCCGCACCCCTTGCCGACAGCAGGACCCGCGATGAGGTGCGCGTGCTGAAGCTCGCGGCCCGCGATGACGCGGCGTTCGAGGCCGCGATCGCGGCGGTCGAGGCGGCAGCCGCCAAGGCCGGCATCCGCCGGATCGCGATTCGCTGCCAAAGTCGTTACGGCGAAGCGTTCCGGCGCCTGATCGCCCGCGGCTATCGCGTGCGCTGGACCGATCTGCGAATGACGTACGAGGGATATCCGGAGCGTCACGCCGCAGAGGGTGTGCTCTTCTCCAACTGGGAGATTTGAGTCTTGTAGCGTCGTCGCAACAGCCCGCACGTCTGCTTCTCATCAGTCTACCAAGAACGCTTCTTGCGTCCACTCGAGGCATCCCTCTCGAGGAGAGCTGTCATGAGATGGAATATTGCCGCGCTGACCGTGATATCGCTCACGGGCGCGCTGGCGTGCGGAGACATCACACGCCCCGAGTCCAATCTTGCGGCTGCGAAGAACGGCGTCGTTCCGGGCGAATACATCGTCGTCTTCCGGCCGGCCGTAGCCGACCCCGCCGGACTGGCGTCGCAGCTCGTGCGCGTCAGTGGGGGCACGCTGCACTTCACCTACACGAGCGCGCTCAAAGGTTTCGCCGCAAAGCTGCCTGATGCGGCTGCGCAGGCGCTGGCGCGCAATCCGCTCGTCGCGTATGTGGAGCCCGATCAGGTCTACCACTCGGACGAAACGGAGACGATGGATGCGAACGGCGACCCCTGGGGGCTCGACCGCATCGATCAGCAGGCGCTGCCGCTCTCCGCAACCTACGACTACACCGCGACGGGTGAAGGCGTGAACGCCTATGTCATCGACACGGGGATCTGGACGTTGCATCCGGACTTCGGCGGCCGGGCGGACAACGTGTACGATGCGCTGACATTGAACCTGCTCGGTGGCGTGAGCGGCGAGGACTGCAACGGCCACGGCACGCATGTCGCGGGCACCATCGGCGGTACGACGTATGGCGTCGCGAAGGGTGTGTCGCTGCACGGTGTGCGGGTGCTGAGCTGCACGGGTGTCGGCTTCACGTCGCAGATCATCGCGGGCATCGATTGGGTGCAGCAAAACGCGATCACGCCGGCGGTCGCGAACATGTCGCTGGGGGGCGGTTTTTCCCAGGCGTTGAATGATGCGACGACGAACCTGTGGGACTCCGGCGTCTTCGTCGCCGTCGCCGCCGGCAACGGCGACGTCGACGCCTGTACGGTGTCCCCGGCGAGCGCGACCGGCGCGTTTACCGCGGCGGCATCGGAGAAAACAGACGCCAAGGCGTCCTACTCGAATTGGGGACCGTGCGTGGAAGCCTATGCGCCCGGCTCAGCGATCGTCTCGGATTTCCTGGGCGGGACGACGATGTCGCTCAGCGGGACCTCGATGGCGTCCCCGCACTTTGCTGGTGTGGCGGTGCTCTACAAGGCGACGTTCGGCGACCAGCCCTCGGCGACAGTCGCCGACTGGATCGTCTCGAATGCGACGAGCGGTGTGATTTCGGGGAATCCGGAAGGAACGCCCAACCTGCTGCTGTATAAGTCGACGCTATAACGCGGTTTGGCGCTTGGGCGGTTTGTGAACCGCCCAACCGCTTAACCGCCTGCTCGCGCCACCTGCAGCGGGCCGATGCGCGGGTCCCACGGGCGTCGCGTGAGTGTCACGACACAAAGCGCGGCGCGCCGGCGAGAATGCGCCGGGCGAACAAGATGATCGCTCCTGCGTACAGCAGATGAATCGTGCCGCTTGGAACCTGCGCGGCAAACAACAGCAACCCCCACACGAGCAGCATCACGACAGCGGCGAGCAGTGTCAGATTCAGGGTGATTGACCTTTGAGGGACGGAAACTATTCTAGTACCCAGGAGCGGGGAGTCAAATTATTGAGCCAACAGGCTCGATAGTGGACCCAGATACTGCGGCCGATGTCAGGCCCCCTCGATTGGGGAAGACAGAATCCGTGGTGAGGGACCAGTCATTCCTTTCGGGCTTCAATAATCCTCTCCGTTCCTGTCGTACTGGTCGGCCGGCCTCGTGTTACGCGGCGCCGGCCGATCGTTTTTTCCGGACGGTCTGCCAGAATGCGGCGGGGGCCCGCAGCCGCTGTCCCTGCAGCGCGTAACCAATCACGAGGACGGCGATCCAGACACCGTATGCGACCATGATCTGGACGCGCAGCTCCGGCACCGTGAACTGCACCGCCCACAGGACAAACAGCGCCGTCGCTTCCAGCCAATCGAACTGCATGTTCGCGAGCAGCAACACGCCGAGCAGCGTCTGTAACAGCGTCAGCGCGAGCTCGTTCCGCTGCGCGATGTCGAACGTGAAATCCGCCCAGACCCCGTGATGCTGGAGGTGCGACCACCCGTACACGATGGGAATCATCGCCGCGAGGATCGTCCACTGGTTGATGTTGCTCGACACGATGTTCATCAACGCCATCGGCGCATGGGTGACGCGCCGGGCCCAGCCGAACGTCGAGACGAATTCCGGAAACTCGGAGAGGAACGGCGCGACCCACTGCACCAGGAAGAATTGGCTGATGCCGACCGCTGCGGCCACGGCGATCATCGAATCGAGAAAGGGGTGGGCCGTGACGTAGAGCAGCGCGCCGCCCACGCTGAACAGGCCGCCGATCGCCGCCTTTTGCCGCCAGCCCGGCTGGCGGTACGCCCAGCGCGACACCACCGGTGCATGCTCGAGCGACTCCACTTCACGCGGTGGATTGCGCATGAGGATCCACAGATATCCCACGTACAACGCGATGAGCACGCCCGCGTCGATCACGCCGATCCGCTGCCGCCAGATGACCACGAGGAAGTACAGCAGCGGCGGCACCAGCCCCATGACCTCGACGGCGTGCTCCGGCTCGAGCGCGATGGGCGGCAATCCTTTCTGCCCCTGGCGGCGACCGGCAATCGCGAAGACGAAGTAAATCATCGGCCAGCCCAGGCCGAGGAGCAGACGAATCGCGCCGGTCAGATTGGCGATCGCGAGGTGCGCGCGCTCGGGATTGCGTCCGGCTTCCCACGCGATGACGGCTTCCACGGCGAATTCGGGCAGGGTTTGCAGCCAAGCGAGAATCGCGAGCGCGAGGCCCTGAGAAATGAGGAACTGCGCGGCTTCCGCTCCCCAGGCGACCAGAAATGCCGCCGCCAGCATGCTCGGAAAGGTCCAGAGCGCCGCGAGCGCGGCGCCTCCCCCCTGCATCGCCGGGGCGAGTAGCTTTAGGAATCGCGCGGCGGTCACGGGGGTCCAAGATACCATGGCACGAGAGCACTTTCACGAGTCGCACACCGAGGTTCCGGCGGTGGCATCAGGCATTTCCTTTCAGGAGCTGGTTCACGAAATGCTCGAGCAGCTCGGTGAGGACCCGAGACGCGAAGGGCTGCGGCAAACCCCGGCCCGCGTCGAAGCGTCGCTGAAGTGGCTCACGCGCGGCTATGGCATGAACGTCGACGAAGTGATCGGCGACGCGCTGTTCGAGGAGAAGCATGAGAGCATGATTTGCGTGCGCGACATCGAGATCTATTCGATGTGCGAGCATCACATGCTGCCGTTCTTCGGCCGGGCGCACGTCGCGTATCTCCCGAACGGCCGCATCGTGGGCCTGTCCAAGATCCCACGGGTGGTGGAGGTCTACGCGCGCCGGCTCCAGGTGCAGGAACGGCTCACCGATCAGGTCGCCGACGCGCTGTGCCGCGTCCTCACGCCGCTGGGCGTGGGCGTGGTGATCGAGGCCTATCACCTCTGCATGATGATGCGCGGCGTCGAGAAGCAGAATTCGAAGACGGTCACCAGCGCGTTGCGCGGGGCGTTCCGGGACGACGCGAAGACCCGCGATGAATTCCTCAGGCTCGTGCACGGCGGCAACTTCTCGCTGTGAAGATCGCGCTCGTGACGGGCGCCTCCCGGGGGATCGGGCTCGCCGTCGCCGATGCGCTCCGAGCCTGGGGGATGCATGTCGTGCGCGTGGCGCGCTCGCTGTCGGACGCCACGGTCGAGCGCCGCACCGACATCGCCTGCGACGTCACGAAACCCGCCGACATCGAGCGCGCCCTGAGCCGCGTCGAGCGAGAGCTCGGGGTGCCGGACGTGCTCGTGAACAACGCCGGCATCTTCTTCATCAAGCCGCTGGCCGATACGACACCGGCCGACTTCACGAGCACCATCACCACTAATCTCACGGCGGCGTTTCTGTTCGCCCGCGCCATCGTGCCGAAAATGGTCGCACGGGGGAGCGGGCACTTCGTGACGATCGGCTCGATCTCCGACTACATCGGCTTTTCAGGCTCGACGGCCTACGCCGCCAGCAAGTTCGGCCTGCGCGGCATGCATGAGGTGATTCGCCAGGAGACGGCAAAGAGCGGCGTGCGGACGACGCTCGTGTCGCCGGGTCCCGTCGATACGGACATTTGGGACGCCGTCGATCCCGATTCCAAGCCCGGCTTTACCAAGCGTAAAGACATGATGCGCGCGGAAGACGTGGCGGCCGCCGTCGTATATGCGGTCACACAACCTGAGCACGTCGCCGTCACCGAAATTCGTCTCCTCCCCGCCATCTACACGCCCCGAGGGTGATCGTGCGACGTCCGACATACGGTTGTTAGCATGCACATCGAGCTGACCGAAATGCTCCGCTGTCCCGAGCCGCACCGCGAGGAGATGCTCGTGCTCTCGACCGGTGAGATGAAAGACCGCATGGTGCGCTCCGGCATCCTCGGTTGCCCGGTGTGTCACAAGGAGTATCCGATTTCGCGCGGGATCGTGAACTTCCGGCGCAGCGTGGAGCGGATCTCTAAGGAATCGTCCGGGCCTCGGCCCGCGTACGCGCCGCCCTCGCCATTGCCGTCGGCCGACGCCGCGAGCCTGCAGGCCTTGCTCGAGCTGTCCGGGCCCGGCGGCTACGTCGTGCTCGTCGGTGCCGCCGTGCGGCAGGCGGCGCGCCTTGGCGCCTTCATGGACGGCGTTCACTTCATCGGCATCAATCCGCCCGGTGATATGGAGGAACAGCCGACGCTGTCGCTGCTCTATGCCAGCGAGAAAGTGCCGCTCCGCACAGCGATCGCGCGCGGCGTCGTCGTCGGCGCCGATCTCGCAACATCGCCCTGGCTCGTCGAAGCCCACCGGGTCCTGCTCCGCGGCCGGCGCTTTGTCGTAGAAAACGAAGAGCCCGAACTTCCGATCGGGCTCGTCAAGCTCGCGGCCGAGCACGGCCTCTGGGTCGGCGAGAAACGGTAGTAGTAGGGGCGCAGCATGCTGCGCCCCTACCCCGTTGACTCGATCGCCGCGGCGATCGCGTCATCTGCCGAGTAGGCGGCATCGATCTGGTCTTTGTAGTGCTGCTCGACGACGCGACGCTTCACCTTGAGTGTCGGCGTCAGCTCGCCCGATTCGATCGTGAAGTCTTTCTCCAGCAGCAGCACCTTCTTCGGCGTCTCGAACTTGGCGAGATGGGAGAGCATGCTCATCACTTCCCGCTCGACCTTCGCGTGCACGTCGGCCAGCTCGATCAGCTCGGCACGCGTGCCGTACGTGAGGCTCCGCTCGCGCGCCCAGCGCTCGAGGGTCTCGAAGTTCGGGACGATGAGAATGATCGGGAACTTGCGGCGGTCGCCGTACAGCATGGCATTGGCGACGAACTTGTTGCGCTTGACCGCCAGCTCGATCGGCTGCGGCGCGATGTACTTGCCGCCGGCAGTCTTGAGCAGCTCCTTCTTGCGGTCGGTGATCTTGAGGTACCCGTCTGAGTCGAGCTCGCCGATGTCGCCGGTGTGCAGCCAGCCGTCGGCATCGATCGTTTCTTTGGTCGCCGCGGGCAGCTTGTAGTAGCCCTGCATGATGTTCGGGCCGCGGGCGAGGATCTCGCCGTCCTGCGCGATCTTCAGCTCGACGCCCGGAATCGCCCGGCCCACCGTGCCCAGCTTGATGCGATCCAGCGGGTTCAGAGTCAGGACGGGGGACGATTCCGTCAGTCCATATCCCTCGATGACCGGCAGACCGGCGCTGTAGAAGAACTTCGCGATGTCGGCCGACAGCGGCGCCGCGCCCGAGACGAAGAACCGAATGCGGCCACCCGTGCGCGCCCGCAGCTTGGCGAAGACCAACCGGTCGGCCACCTTCTTCTTGAGGGCGAGTCCACCCGGAATCGGCAGCCCGGCGAGGGACAGCGTCGCCCAATGCTCTCCCGCCCGCTTGGCCCAGAAAAAGATCGTGCGCTTGATCGCGCTCCCCGACAGCGCGTTCTCCAGCACGCGCGCGTACACTTTCTCATAGAGCCGCGGCACGGACAACACGACCGTTGGCTTCACTTCCTGCAGGTTCGTCGCGACGGTGTCGAACGACTCGGCGTAGTTGATGATCACCCCGGCCTGGAAGAGCGTGTAGTCCACCATGCGCTCGTAGCTGTGCGACAAGGGCAGCATCGAGAGACACTCGTCCCCGCTGCCGATCGGAATCATCTGCAGGGCTGCCTGCACGTTGGACCAGATGTTGTGGTGCGAGAGCATCACACCCTTCGGGTCGCCCGTCGTACCGGAGGTGTAGATCAGGGTTGCGAGATCCTCGGAGCCGGCGCTCAGCGCTTCCGCTTTCCAATTGGGATGCCGCGACACCACCGCACGCCCCTTTCCCTCGAGCGCGGCGAGCGAGATGACGCCGGGGCGCCCCGCGGCGGCATCGCCGTCGAATACGATGATCTGCTGGAGGCCCGGCAGCGCCCCTTTCACTTCGAGCACCTTGGCGACCTGCGCGGCGGTCGAGCAGAACACCGCGACGGATTCAGAATCCCGCAGGATGTATTCGGTCTGCTTGGCGGTCAGCGTGGGGTAAATCGGGACGTCCGGCGCACGCGCGCACAGGCACGCGTAGTCGGTCAGCGCCCATTCGGGGCGGTTCTCCGAGAGAATCGCGACCTTGTCGCCCGGCTTGATGCCCAATTCGCACAGGCCGAGCGAGATCGTCTGGACACGGCCGAGCGCCTCGCGATGCGTGATGGACACCCAGGCGCCCCCCACCTTCGACCGGAACGCCGCGGCGAGCCCCGCATGCCGATCGACGGTCGTAAAGAACAGCTGTGTGAGCGTGCCTCGGTTCATGGCCTGAACTCCACGACGAAGGTCAGCGGGCTGCCTTGCAC
>JBKPDZ010000114.1:0-8393 GCA_046728135.1 Gemmatimonadota bacterium
AGCGGAGCGCTCGCCGCGGTGCTCGATAGCCTGGGGATCTCCGCCGACCGCCTGCTCGCGCTGATCCAGGGCACGAGCTCGACACGGCTCGCTGGCCTCGTCTCGGGATCCATCGACGTCGACAAACTCGATTACCTGTCGCGCGACGCGATGATGTGCGGCGTGCCGTACGGCGTGATCGACGTGGACCGGCTGCTCACGTCACTCACCCTGTCGGCCGAGGGAGTGGCGCTCCACCCCAAAGGCCTGGCAGCGCTCGAGTCGCTCCTGTTCGCGAAGTACCAGATGTATCGCAATGTGTACTGGCATCACGCGGTGCGGAGCGCAACCGCAATGTTCAAGCGGCTGGTGCGCCGAGCGATTGCCGCGCGCCGGCTGACGCCCGAGGAGATCGCGGCGCTAACCGATGACGCCTTGATCCACGAGCTGCAGCAGCACGATCAGACCGGCCTGGCTCATGCCTTGCGCGAGCGCCGGCTCGCCAAACGGGCGCTCGACATTCCCGCGACCGACCTGCCGGCGGATACGGCCGACTGGCCGTCGCGGGATCCCGATCTGCTCGAGCGCGTGGAAGAGCGGCTGGCGCGCGAGCTCGGACTGCACGCGGATCAACTGTTTCTGGACTTTCCCGCAAAGCCCGACATGCTCGACGTCGTCGTGCCCGTGGTGGGACGCAGCGGCAGCGCCGCGGAGCACCTGGGGCTGCCCCGTGTCGCTCCGGAGCTGCATCGCTCCGCGCGAGCGTTACGTGTGTTTGTGCTGGAGCAGGCCCACGTGCCGGCGCGGCCGATCATCGAGCTGATCATGCTGCCCCGCGAAGAAGCGGCGGCGCGTCTCGTGACTGGTGGAGCGATCCTGCGGGCTTAGCGGGGTCTCGTCACCGTTTGCTGCGTGGTCACATCGTCCGGCGCCGGCGCTTCGACCGAATCGATCCGCACGATGATCGCCGTGATGTTGTCGAGACCGCCGTGCCGGTTGGCTTCGGCAATCAACGCATCGACCTCGTCCTGTGGCATGCGCTCGGGGGAGAGCAGCTCCGCCAACTGGTAATCCTCTAACATCCCCGTCAGGCCGTCGGACGCCAGCAAGAACACGTCCTTCGCCTTCACCGTCCCGACGTAGATGTCCGGCATCACGTCGCTGTTTGCACCGACGCAGCGCGTGATCACGTTGCTGTAGGGGTGCGTCCGCGCCTGCTCGGGAGTCAGATAGCCGGCGTCGACCTGCTCCTGCACATACGAGTGGTCTTTCGTCACTTGGCTCAGACGGCCGTCCCGCAGCAGATACGCTCGGCTGTCCCCGACCTGACCGATCAGAAAACGTGACTCGAATAGGGTCAGCGCGGTGACGGTCGTTCCCATCCCTCGCTTGTCGTGCTCGGTGAGCGTCCGCTGGAAGATCGCGCCGTTGGCCGTCCGGATGGCGCCGCGCATGCGTTCGGCCACCTGTTCGTCGCTGAGACCGCGGACCGAGTGGATCTCGTCAGCGACGATGCGCACCGCCATCTCGCTCGCGACTTCGCCGGCCGCGTGGCCGCCCATCCCATCGGCCACGACGAATATCCCCCGGTCGGGAATCATGCGGAAACTGTCCTCATTCCCCGACCGGATGACGCCGACGTCGGTGCGACCTGCGGAGGTGATATGCACGGTGATCCTTAAATAAACACCCAGTAAACCAGGCCAATGATCCCGAGCACCAAGACTGCGGCGCTCCCGCCACAGCCTTTTCCCTTCTTGGGCTCCTGGGCGACCGGCCGCTTAGCCCCGGGCTTCGGCTTCGTCGCTAGCGCGGGAGCCTTTGCCGGCGCGGGGGCGGGGGCCGGAGCCGGGGCGGGTTTGGGTGCGGGCGGACGGGGGGGAGGCGACATCGTCATTACCTCGATCATCCGAGTGCTGCCACCCTTTTCCACGGCCGCACTGTCGTCCGTCGGCTCGAACACCGTGGAGACATCCCCGAACCGCACCGTCGCTCCCGGCGCCAACGGCGCCTCCCCCTTTACCTGATCACCGTCGATGAACGTGCCATTCGTCGAGTCGAGATCCACCAACACCCACACCCCTTCGCGCCGCTGCAGCTTCGCGTGAGTCGTGGACACCGACTCATCGGGGAACACGATGTCGTTGTAGTCCGCCCGCCCGATATTGGCCACGGGCGTCTTCACGACCAGCCGCTGCCCTTTCAATGCCCCGGCGCGGACCAGGAAATTCGCAAGGCGCGCACCTGAGGGCCGCGGAGCGGAAGGGGGAGGCGCCGCGGACACGCCATGCACGGTCTCCCTGAGTTTGCCCTGGGTTGGCGGAACCGAGGGGGCAGAGGAAGGAGCGGGGGGAGGGGGAGGAACGGGCGACGGAGGGTTTGCCGGTGGCGGCGACGCCGCCGCGGTATCCGCGTAGAACCGGAACTTCTCTTCGCCGATCGTGATCACGTCCGCACGGGCAAGCAGTCGCTGGCCTTCGACTCGGACGTCGTTCACCGAGGTGCCGTTCGTGCTGGAATCGACGAGCAAGTAGCCCTTGGGCGTCTGCACGATTTCCGCATGGCGGCGCGACACGTCTTTGCCCGCCACGACCACGTCGCAGGACGCGTCCCGCCCAAACACCAGGGATGTCCCGGCAATGGCGTATTCTCTGCCATCCGTGAGAGACACAACGCGGCCACCGGTATTGGCGGTCGCCTTCCCGCCCTTGGCTTCGGCCTTGGCTTGTGCCATTGCTTGCGGCACGCTCATCGCCTGCACGTACTGTGTACTGCCGCTTCGCCGCTCGTCGACGAAGGTCAGCTCCTGTCCCGCGATTTCAACCTTGTCGCCGTGCAGGAGGGGAGTCGGCTCAGCGCCCAGCCGGACGCCGTTGATCAAAACCTCAGCTTCGGGAACTGCTTTTGAGATGACGACCTGTCCGTCTGGCAGGGATTTCAACTTCGCATGTCGCGGGAGGACACCTGGAACGGCGAGTGGGATTGCGCTGCTCGGATCGGATCCGAGCAGCACGTCTCCCTGCGGGAGTGTGAACCGCTGCCCCCCGCGCCCGCCCATTTCAAGCAACGCCATGCGCGCCCACTCCCCGATAGTTGGTCAGGCCGTCAAGTTACGCCCGGCCGTGTAACCGGGCAAGGAAGCAGCAGTTAGGTGATCCCGACGTCCTCTTCGCGTCCGATCAGGCCGCGGCGCAGCCAGTACCAGAAGATCAGCGAGCCGACGATCACCGTCGCGTAGCTGTTGATGAACCGCCAGATCAAGGTGTAACTCGGCGTCAACTCGCGCGGAACGTAGATCGACATCACTGCGGCCGACGTCAGCTCCGCGAGTCCCGAGGCGCCCGGTGTGGGCGCGAAATAGAGCAGGAATGAGATGAGGATCTGCAGCAGGAGGATGTCCGTAAAGTCGGCTGGGATGCCGAGGACCCGGAGTGTGACGTATCCCGCCAGCAGCTTGTTGGCGTGCGAAGGCGCCGAGATCACAATGGCAAGCAGTAGCGTCAGCAACCCCCGTGGTGAACCGAACGCCACCATACAGTCGTGTGCGCGATCGACGCCTGCCGAGAGCTTTTCCATTCGCTCCGCGGCCGGCGGGCTCCGGCGCGCGATGCGCGCGGCGACACGCTGAATGAGCCGTTTGACGAGTCCGGGAAAAACGACCGCGGTCAGCATGAGTAGCCCGAGGATGCCGAAGATCGTGAGACTGGTCTTGAAGAGGTCGTACAGGGTGATGCCAAGCACCAGGCCGTGCCGGGCGAGCGACTTCCCGGCTCCCAGCCAGACGGCGAGCGGCCCGGCAATCGCGAAGAACCCGACGGTCGCGATGAACGTGACGAAGATCGAGCTGAGGGCGACGGGGACGGGCACCCCGGCGCGCTTCATGACCCACGTGGACATCGGGGCGGACCCGGACTGAAACGGCGTGAGGTACGCCCCCCACGCCCCGAAGCCCCCAGCCAGGATCATGTCTCGCAGCCTCACCCCGGGGTGCACGTAGCGCGTGCAGACCCAGAGCCGCAGCCCTCCCCCGACCCAGTCCATCGACGCGAGCACGAGGCCCACCAGGATCCAGCCCCAGTGCAATCGCAGAAATGGCGTGAGGAAGACGTCGACCCGATCGCCGAAGCGAATCAGGTAATAGCCGACGAGGAGTGCGACTCCACACAGGGAGATGACGGCGAACAGCTCTAGGCCACGACGCAGAAGGCGGGGGGTGAGAGCTAAAGGCACGGGCCGAAACTAGAGGACTGCGGTGTGTCTGGCCAGAGCGTTATCTTTGCTGGTTATGCGTGAGCCTCCCCAGCGCGTCGTTCTCCGCAACGTACGCCAGCACAATCTGAAAGGCATCACGGTCGAGTTTCCGCGCCGGGCGCTCTCGGTCATCACGGGCCCGTCGGGGTCGGGGAAGAGCTCACTCGCCTTCGATACGCTGTATGCCGAGGGGCAACGGCGGTACATCGAGTCGCTGTCGACCTATGCCAAGCAGTTCCTCGAGCGGATGCCGAAGCCGCTGGTCGATGCGATGGAGGGGCTGTCGCCGGCCGTCGCCATCGAGCAGAAGAATCCCACCACCTCGAGCCGTTCGACGGTCGGCACGGCGACAGAAATCGCCGATTTCCTCAGGCTGCTGTGGGCACGGGCGGGCATGCAGACCTGCCTGCAGTGCGGGCGCGACGTCAAACGGGATACCGTGCAGGAGGTCGTGGACGCGGTAATAGAGGGCGTCGGGAACGGTGATGGCGACGGGGCACGTGCCAATGATGTAGGGGCGCAGCATGCTGCGCCCCTACCCAACACCGACACGCGTCACAATTCGATCATCGTGGCATTCCCATTACCCCAATCGGCACACCGTCCCGATGTCGAGATCGCGGCGCAATTGCGCGCCGCGGGATTCGTACGCGCCCAAGTCGACGGTGAGGTCGTGCGTCTGGATGAAGCAGGCGCGGAACAACGGGTCCGCACCGGCACAGACGTGCTGGTTCTCGTTGATCGCATCGCAGCGACGGCAGATAACCGCGGCAGGCTGGCCGAAGCCGTGGCGACGGCATTCAGCGAGGGCGAAGGGGTGGCGCTGGCCCTCAACAATGGCGACCGCCGGCGCTTCTCCGAGCACCCCGCGTGTTCGGCCTGCGGCTGCGCGGCCCCGGTGCTCACGCCGACCCTCTTTTCCTTTAATAATCCGCGCGGCGCATGCCCAAGCTGCAACGGCTTCGGAGCGGTCCTCGAGTACGACGAATCGTTGATCGTGCCGGATCCGAAGCGCTCACTCGCCCAGGGCGCCCTCGATCCATGGACCAAGCCGCGCTACGAGGGCCGCCGCCGGTTGCTGCGGGAGACCGCTCGTGCCCGCGGCATCGTACTCGACGTCCCGTGGCAGGACATACCCGCGCGTGAGCGCCAGTTTTTGCTCCACAACATAGGGGGGCGCTACCTCGGCATTTTTCCCTTCCTCGAGCGGCTCGAGGCGAAGCGGTACAAGCAGTACATCCGCGTGTTCCTGCGGCAGTACCAGCTCGCCAAGACATGTCCCGAGTGTGGCGGGGCGCGGCTCAAGCCCGAATCCCTCGCAGTGCGCGTGGCCGGCAAGACCATCGCCGCGGCGTCCGCGCTGACTGCGGCCGACCTCGCGACCTGGTTGGACCATCTCGAGCTGCCGCCGTTTCAGCAGGAGGTCGCGAATCACATCCTCGCCGAGCTGCGGGCGCGGATCGGCTTCGTGAACGATGTCGGTCTCGGGTATCTCACCCTCGATCGGCAGACGCGGACCCTCTCCGGTGGCGAGGCGCAGCGCATCGCGCTCTCCAATGCGCTCGGTTCCCACTTAGTGGATACGCTGTACGTGTTGGATGAGCCGTCGATCGGCTTACATCCCGCGGACGTCGATCGCCTGCTCGGCTTGCTGCGCAAGCTGTCCGACGGCGGCAACACCGTGGTCGTCGTCGAGCACGATCCGGCGGCGATGCGCGCGGCCGATTGGATGGTGGAGCTCGGTCCGGCGAGCGGCGATGCCGGCGGGCAGCTCGTGTATCAGGGACCGGCGGCCAAGGTCAGCGAAGCGGGGACACTGACCGGCCAATACCTCGCGGGCGAAAAACGGATCGGTGTGCCCTCGGCCCGCCGGCCGGCGGTACGCTGGCTCGATGTCAACGGCGCCCGGCTCCACAACCTGACGGGCGTCGACGTCCGCATTCCTCTCGGCACACTCACCGCGGTGACGGGCGTCTCCGGCTCGGGCAAATCGACGCTGGTGCACGACGTCATCTACCGGCAGCTCGAGTCGCGCCTCCGCGGCGAGCACACGGCGAAGCAGCATCTCGGCGAGCCGGTGGGAGAGGTGGCTTCGCTGAAGGGATGGGAGCACCTCGAGGATGTCGTGCTCATCGACCAGGCGCCGATCGGGCGGACGCCGCGCTCGAATCCGGTCACCTACGTGAAAGCGTTCGACGAATTGCGCGCGCTGTTCGCGAACGAGCCGCTGGCGCGGGCGCGCGGCTATAAGCCCAGCACATTCTCGTTCAACGTCGCCGGTGGCCGGTGCGAAGGCTGTGAAGGCGCCGGCCACGTCCTCATCGAGATGGTGTTCCTCGCGAACGTGTTCGTCCCGTGCGAGGTCTGCGGCGGCTCGCGGTTCAAGCGCGAGGTGCTCGACGTCAAGCTGCAGGGCAAGAATATCGCGCAGGCGCTCGAGTGGACTGTGGATGAAGCGATCAAGCGCCTGCACCGGCATGCGCGGCTGGCCCGCTGCCTGTGGTATCTGCAGCAGGTGGGACTGGGTTATCTGCGGCTCGGCCAGCCGGCCACCACGTTGTCAGGTGGTGAAGCGCAGCGGTTGAAAATCGCCCGCGAGCTCGCGCGCGCCCGCGGCGGGAGGCGGCTCTACATCCTCGACGAGCCGACGACGGGACTCCATCTCGACGACGTGCGCGTCCTCTGTCGAGTGCTCGATCGGTTGGTGGATGCCGGCCACACGGTTCTCGTGATCGAACACAATCTCGACGTCATCAAACGTGCGGACTGGGTGATTGACCTGGGCCCGGGGGCTGGGGATCAGGGAGGCCGCCTTGTCGCCGCCGGGACGCCAGAGGATGTCGCCCAGGCCGCGGAATCAGCCACCGGAAGATATTTGCGGGATCTGGCGTGACGCGGCGTCGCGCCGATCTGTTGTTGATCACCGCCGCTGCGGTGTGGGGCGTGAGCTTCGTCGTTGTCAAGGAAGCACTCGCGTCCGCTTCTCCCCTGCTCTTTCTCGCCGCGCGCTTCACGATCGCGACGCTCGTTCTCGCGCCGCTTGTCAACGTGCGCGCGGGATTCTCACGCGGCGAGCTGCGCGCTGGCCTGATCCTCACGCTGCTGCTGGCGTCGGGATTCGCGACCCAGGCCTACGGACTGCAGTACACGACGCCGGCACGTTCCGCCTTCATCGTCGCGATGTCATCCGTCTTGGCGCCGTTCATCGCGCTCATCCTGCTCAGGCATCGCACCGGCTGGATGGTGGTCACCGCGCTCCTCATTGCCGCCATCGGGATCTATTTCCTGACGGCTCCCGACGCGGGCGGGGGGGGGCTCAACAAGGGCGACCTCTGGACGCTCATCACGTCAGTCGTGTTTGGCGGGCACATCGTCGCGGTGTCGGAGTTCTCCAAGCAATACGACGCGCAGCGTCTCGTCTGGCTCCAGCTCCCGGGGACCGCGATCGGCAGCCTGATCGTCGCGCTCCTGCTGGAGCATTTGCGGTTCGACTGGTCGCTGAGCCTCGTGGGGGCGTTGCTGTTTCTCTCCGTCATGTCGACGGCGGTGGCGCTCGTCTGGCAGTTCCGCGCGCAACGTGAGATGTCGTCGGCACGGGCCTCCCTCATTTTCTGTTTTGAGCCCGTCTTTGCGGCCGTCACCTCCAGGGTCTTCTGGGGGGAGAGATTCACGCTAAGCCAGGGCTACGGTGCTGGGATGATTCTGCTGGGCATGATACTCGCGGTCTTGGGGGAGTCCCGGGTCGAGCAAAGCGGGCGCACTCTTCCTGGGCCCTTGGTCCCTTAGTCTCTTAGCCTCTATATTTCCCGCCCTTCCCGAGTAGCTCAGTTGGTAGAGCAGCCGGCTGTTAACCGGCGGGTCGCAGGTTCGAGTCCTGCCTCGGGAGTTCCGTAGGTGCACCTGCCCCAACGGGTTCCAAACCAGCCTCGGAGCCGGCCCCGGGCTCCGGTACGGTCTGGGGACGGTTGGAACTGCCCCAGCCGGAAATGAACCGGCCCTTCAAATGCGCCCCGGCTCGGATGATCGGCATCGGAACGGGACACCTAACGGCAGGTTAACAGCGGAAGGTTGAGCAGCTACGCTGCGGACCAGTCTCGGCTAACATCGGTGCGCGCACTCGCCGCGACGCGGGATATCCTTACCACCGATGCTCATCACGATCA
>JBKPDZ010000115.1:0-9583 GCA_046728135.1 Gemmatimonadota bacterium
ACGTCGGCCTGTACTTACCCCCGTCCGCGATCGAGGGCCGGCAGGTGCAGGGCGGCCGTATCGTCGCCACGGGGCCCGGCACGCCGATGGCCGAGCCCGCCAGCATGGACGACGAGCCGTGGAAGACGCACGCCGGCGGCGCCGAAGTGAAGTATCTGCCGATGCAGGCTGAAGTGGGGGACTACGCGTTGTTCTTCCGGAAGGCGGCGGTCGAAATCACATTCGAGGGCAAGACGTATCTCGTTGTGCCGCAGGCCGCCATTCTAGTACTCGTACGCGGGACGGGGGCGCATGGCTGACATCGGGTGGGCACGCAGTCGCGGCGGTCGCGCCGAAGGGCAGGGACTCCGGCGCGGCGCGTGGTATCGCGTCGTCGAGGATGGGAAGAAAGACTATGTGGTGGTCGACGTTCATCACGTCGAGATCCGCGTCCCGAAGGGCGACCTCGAGATTCGCAACCAGCGGCCGACCGCGTGGAGTGTGGTGCGCCAGCCGCACCTCGTCTGTCCGGGCTGTGCCAGCCGTGCCGTCGTTCCCGAGGGGATGAAAGACGCGAAGTGCAACGAGTGCGGTCGTGCGTATCCGATTGACTGGAAGGACGCGGGTTGAGATACGACGGTAAGGGACGGTAAGGGACGGTAAAGGACGGTAAGGGTCTACGTCTTCCTCACCGATTTTGTAACTGCCTGATAGAGCCGCCACGTCATGAAGCCGGCCCGACCGCGCAACGCTTCGAGTCGTTTCCAATCGTCTTCCGGCAACAACCTAAGATCGCGAACTAAGCAGAGGATGTAGGCAAGCTCCGCAAGCGATCCGATGCTGATATCCATGAATCGCCTGAACTCCGTAGCACCCCGTTTTGCGGAACCCTCAGCGATGTTGACCGCAGCTGAGAACGCCGCCCGTCGCGCCTGTGAAGTCAGACCATACAGCTCGTGTTTGGGGAAGGTTTTTGTCACGTCGTAAACGGCAAGAACCAACTCATGACACAGCTTCCAAGCGTGGAGCCTCTCATGCGCGAGCATGAAGCAGTCTGCGGATGCATCGTCAACACCCAGTCAACGGATTGTTTACTCTTACCGTCTCTTACCGTCTCTTACCGTCCCTTACCGTCATAATTCAGGCGGCACGTACGGAGAGGGCGCCGGCAGCTTCACGTCCGGGTTCGCCTGCCGCGCACATAGGTGTTCCAGCAACTCGATCTGGCGCTTCTGAATGTGCCACAGCTCGTGCCATTGCTTGAACCGCAGCGAATCTAGCTTGTCGTGCAGGTCCCGGATTTCAATTTCCGCCATCAAGTTGATCTCGTAGTCCTGATTCGCCTGCATCCGGTCTTTGTGCGCCTGACGGTTCTGGCTCATCATGATCACCGGCGCCTGGAGCGCCGCCAGGGTCGAGAGCACGAGATTCAGCAGAATGAACGGGTAGGGATCGAATGGATGCCGGGCGAGGACCCACGTGTTCACCGCCATCCACGCGAGCAGAATTGCCCCGAACAGCCCGATGAAGACCCAGCTGCCGCCGAACTGCGCCACCCCGTCGGCCACCCGCTCGCCGAACGTCATCTCGCTGTCGAGCTCCTGGTGCACGAGCTTACTCACCCGCCCGCGGCGGGTGACCTTCGACACGACCGCATGCTCGAGCTCGGACAACTTCTGATATTCGGCCTCGAGATAGCCGATGAATTTCTTGGCTCGGTACTGTTCCAGACAGTTCTGGCAGATGCCGCGCTTGGCTTCCCAGTCCGGCCGGTCCTGCTTGATCAGATCGAGGATCCGGTTCTCCAGCTTCTGCGGCGACGCGAGACTGCGCCCCTCGACGGGATTGCCACAGAGCGAACAATTCACTTTGGCCATGGCGGTGCTCTCCTAGGGCCGCGGAGGCGTGGCCGCCTCGGCTGGTAGTTGCATCTGCAGCGTGTGAACGAGGAACGCCCAGCGATCGGTCTGCTCTTCGATGACTTTGGCCGTCGGCTTGCCGGCGCCGTGCCCGGCCTTGGTCTCGATGCGAATGATGACCGGCGCGGGACCGCCCTGTGCGGCCTGTAGCGTCGCCGCGTACTTGAACGAGTGACCCGGCACCACGCGGTCGTCGTGATCGGCCGTCGTGATCAGCGTCGGGGGATAGTGAGTCCCGGCCTTGATGTTGTGTATCGGGGAGTACCGATACAGGAACGGGAACTGGCTCACGCTGTCCGCCGAGCCGTACTCCGTCACCCACGCCCAGCCGATCGTGAACTTGTGGAAGCGAAGCATGTCCATCACCCCGACCGCCGGCAGTGCCGCACCGAAGAGGTCCGGCCGCTGGTTCAGCACCGCACCCACGAGCAAGCCGCCGTTCGACCCGCCGCCGATCGCGAGCTTCGGCGGCGACGTGTAGCGCTGGCCGATCAGGTACCCGGCGGCCGCAATGAAGTCGTCGAACACGTTTTGTTTGTGCGCGAGCATGCCTGCCTGGTGCCACTCTTCCCCGTACTCCGAACCGCCACGCAGCACCGCCTGCGCGAACACGCCGCCCATCTCGAGCCACGCCAAGACCCCGATCGAAAATGCCGGCGTCATGTTGACGTTGAAGCCACCGTAACCGTAGAGGTACGTCGGATTCGAGGCGTCCGTTACCAAGCCCTTCCGGTACGTCAAGAACATGGGCGCGCGGGTACCGTCCTTGCTCGTATAAAAGACCTGCACCGTTTCGTACTTCGCCGGATCGAACGCGATCTCCGGCGCCTTGAATACGGTCGACCGACCCGTTGTGAAGTCGTGGCGAAAGATGGTGGTGGGATAGAGGAAAGATGTGAACGCGTAGAACATCTCGGTGTCGCGCGGCTCGCCGGTCACCTGCACGATGGACCCGAGCGTCGGCAGCCCCACCTCACCCAGCGGCGTGCCGTCCAGCGCAAACGTGCGAAGCTGGGAATACGCGTCGTGGAGATAGCGAATGACGAAGCTGTGGTGAACGATCTGCGAGCCCTCGATCACGTCGGGCGCCTGCGGCACCAGCTCCTTCCACCGGCTTTGGTCCGGATGTCCCAGGTCCACGGCGATGATGCGGCTGCGTGGAGCCCCGTTGTCGGTCTGAAAATAAAACACGGGACCCATGTTCCCCACGAATCCGTACGCAGCGTCGAAGGCATCGAGCAGCCGCACGACCGGCGCATCGAGTTGGGGATGCTGCGGGTCGCCGAGGTCTTGATAGTAGATGCGATTGCGCCGGTCGGTGCCGAGCCAGACCGTGTAGACGGCGTAGCGGCCGTCGTCACTGACTTCGACGGAGAACCCCCAGTCGGGGTGATCCGGCCGCTCATAAATCAGCCGGTCGGCCGACTGGTCGGTGCCGAGCCGGTGGTAATAGACCTTCTGATTGTGGTTGACCTGCAAGAGCGGATCGGTGCCGGCCGCGGGCTCTGGATAGCGACTGTAGAAGAACCCGGCGCCGTCCTGCGTCCATGCGGCGCCCGAGAACTTGATCCATTTCAGGTGATCGCTGCGGTCCTGCCGCGTCGCCACGTCGCGCACCCGGAATTCCTGCCAATCGGAGCCGCTGCCGGACGTGCCGTAGACCATCGTCCGGCCATCTTCCGTGAACGCGAGGATCGAGAGCGCGACGGTGCCGTCGGACGACAGCGTGTTAGGATCGAGCAGCACGTCGGGTTCCGCCGTCAGTGAGCTCTGCGCGTACAGCACTGACTGATTCTGCAGTCCCGAATTCTTGAAAAAGAAATAGCGACCGCCTTTCTTGAACGGCGCGCCGTATTTCGGATAGTCCCACAACTCGGTGAGCCTGCGCCGAATCCGCTCGCGTTCCGGGATTTGCTCGAGGTAGCTGAACGTCACGCGGTTCTGCACTTCGACCCAGCCCTTGGTCTCCGGCGAGTCCACATCCTCGAGCCAGCGGTAGGGATCGGCGACTTTGGTGCCGTGGTAGTCGTCCACCACATCGCTCTTGCGCGTGGCGGGATATGTGATCGACTGCGCGTTGAGAGTCGAAGTCATCAGCCATGCCAAGAGGAGGAGGACGTTGGTCCGGACCATGTCGCGTAAACGTGCCCCGGGCCGCGGTTTTGGGGTAGGGGGGAACCACGAGAAAGCGCTACTTCGTGAGACGTGCCGACGTTCGACGTGGGACTCGATGCGGCGCGCGCGATCCTCGCGGAGCGGTTTGGTCTCGCGCGCTTCCGTGTGCATCAACTGAAGGTGCTCGGCCCGCTGCTCGCGGGACGCAACGTGCTGGCGGTGCTGCCGACGGGGGCGGGGAAGTCGCTGTGCTATCAGGTGCCCGCGCTCCTCAGCACCGGGCTCACGCTCGTGATCTCGCCACTCATCTCCTTGATGCAGGACCAGGTCGGCGCGCTGCGGCGCCATGGGATCGCGGCGGCGTATCTGAACAGCCAGCTCGACGCCGACCAGCGCCGCGTTGTGCTCGACGCCGCGACGAACGGCCGGCTCGCGTTACTCTATTGCGCGCCGGAGCGACTCGGATCGCTGACGCGCCGGCTGGGAAGCACGCGCGTCACGCTGCTCGCCATCGACGAGGCGCATTGCATCACCCAATGGGGCAACGAGTTTCGGCCGGTCTATCGGCGACTCGGGATGTTCCGCGCCCTGCTCGGCCGTCCCCCGACCATCGCGCTCACGGGGAGCGCCACCCCTGCCGCCCGCGCCGACATCCTCCACGTGCTGCGGATGCCCGATGCGGACGTCGTCGTCACGTCCTTCGACCGGCCCAATCTGGGTTTCGCCGCCCGTCGAGTGCGCGACGATCGCGAGCGCTTCGGCGCGATCCGCGAACGCGTGCGCGCTGCGCCAGGAGCGTCGTTGATCTACACGCCGACACGGCGTCTCACCGAGCTCGTGACGCGCGCGCTGCTCCGGACCAGCGTGCGGGCTGCGCCCTATCACGCCGGCCTGAGCGCGAACACCCGCCGCGGAGTGCTGCGTGCGTTCCTCGGCGACCGCGTTCACATCATCGTCGCGACGAGCGCCTTCGGCATGGGGATCGACAAGCCGGACGTGCGGCACGTGCTCCACTGGGGGCCGCCCCCGACGCTCGAGGCGTATTATCAGGAGGCCGGCCGGGCCGGCCGCGACGGCAAGCCCTCCGACTGTCTTATTCTGTGGCGCCCTGAAGACTTTGCGTGGGGAAACATCTCGCCGGCAATGCGGCGCTACGTGGAGGCGCGCCGGAACCATCGGGACATGATCCTGGAATACTTCGGCGAGGGGCGATAGGTGCGGGAGGGGCGCAGCATGCTGCGCCCCTACATCCACAACCACTCGCTCGAGCCCCTTTCTATATTTCACCGTATGCACGACTCTCTCTACTTCAGCGACCACCATCTCCAGGTCCGCGAGATGGTGCGCGATTTCGCCCGCACCGTCGTCAAACCCACCGCCCGCCAACACGATCTCGATAGCCGTTTCCCGTGGGAGAACGTAAAGCAGATGGCGGAGCTGGGACTGTTCGGCATTCCGTGGCCGGAGGAGCTCGGCGGGTCGGGGATGGATTATCTGTCCTACATCACCGTCATCCATGAGCTCGCCAAGGTCGACGCGAGTCACGCGATCACGGTCAGCGCCCATACGACGCTGGGAACGTCGCCGATCATGGATTTCGGCACGGCCGAGCAGAAGCAGCGCTTCGTGCCGTTCCTCGCGCCGGGCAGGGTGCTGGCCGGGTTTGGCCTGACCGAGCCCGGGGCCGGATCGGATGCCGGCGGCACCAAAACCACGGCGGTGGACCGCGGGGACCACTACGTCCTCAACGGGTCGAAGATCTTCATCACGCACGCCGGCGTGGGCGAGGTCTTCTGTGTCACGGCGCGCACCGACCCCAACGCGAAGCGCACGCACGGTATCACCGCCTTCATTGTAACCAAGGACACCTGCGATCTGGACGAGACGAAACGCGTAGGGATCGGTCACGTGGCCGAGCTGCCGAAGAACCGCGGCGTCCTCTCAGGGAAGAAGGAAGACAAGCTGGGATGGCGGGCGTCCGACACTCGCGAGCTGATCTTTCAGGACGCGGTCGTCCCGAAGGAGAATGTCCTCGGACCGGTGAACAACGGATTCCGCCAGTTCCTGCACACGCTCGACGGCGGCCGCATCGGCATCGCCGCGCTCGCGCTTGGACTGGCGGAGGGTGCGTTGGAGGAGTGCCTGACCTATACATCCACCCGCAAGCAATTCGGCCGGCCCATCGCGAGCTTCCAGGGCGTCCACTTCGCCCTCGCCGACATGGCCACCGAGATCGAAGCTGCCAAGCAGCTCGTCTACCACGCCGCCTGGCTCAAGCAGCATGGTCACCCGTTCAAGAAGGAAGCGGCGATGGCCAAGCTCTACGCCTCCGAGCTGTGCATGCGCGCGACGACCAAGGCCGTCCAACTCCACGGCGGGTACGGATACACCACCGAGTACCCCGTCGAGCGGATGATGCGGGACGCCAAGATCTGCGAAATCGGCGAGGGGACGAGCGAAATTCAGCGCGTGGTGATCGCCCGGCAGCTCCTGGGTGGTCTGATAGATTGACCGAAGTTCCCGTCGATCCTAGCTTTACCTCCATGCATTGGGCTTTGGCGTCTCTCAGCCGCCTCTCCAATCGAATCGTCTCCCTACCGGTGCCGCCGCAGCTGCGCGTGCCCGGCGAGTTGGACTATTGCTGGGACAACCACAGGCTTCCCGGCGGGTGCTTCCCGCCCGGGCGCGAGGGTCACTGCTTTGAAGCGCGAGATATTGATCAGTGGAAACCCGCGGGAAACCCGCGTGGCCATTCTGGAGGACGACCGCCTTGTTGAGCTCCTGGTCGATCGTCCCGACTCCCGCCGCTCGGTGGGCGACATCTACCTCGGCAAGGTCGAGGCGGTCCTGCCGGGCATTCAGGCCGCCTTTGTCGACATCGGCGCCGAAAAGAGCGCCTTCCTCCACGCCTCCGATCTAATCGAGGCCGAAGAAGACGAAGACCCCGAAGACCGTGAGCCCGACGTTGCCGATGAAGTGAAGGGCACCGGCAATGGCAACGGCGGAGGAAACGGCGGGGGAGGGGGGGGCGGGCAGGCGGTCACAAAACGGCGCGGTCGGGAGCATTCGTCCCGGCGCCGCCAGGCCCCCAACATCGCCGACGAGCTGAAGCGCGGTCAGACCAAGCTCGTCCAAGTCATCAAAGAAGCCATCGGCACCAAGGGTCCCCGCGTCACCGCGCAGGTGTCGCTCGCGGGCCGCTTCCTCGTCTACATGCCGTTCGCGTCCAAGGTGGGCGTCTCGCGCAAGATCGAGGCGCGCGAACAGCGCGCCCGGCTGCGCGAGATGGTCGCGAAGCTCGTTCCGCCGGACTCCGGCGGGTGGATCATCCGCACCGTGGCGGACGATCTCACCGAAGCGAGCTGCAAGCGGGAGATCGATCACCTCCTCGGCATTTGGAAGAAGATCAAGCGCAAGGAGGCCTCGGGTCGAGCGCCCCAGCTGGTCCAGCGCGAGACCAGCCTGACGCGCGGCATCGTGCGCGACCTGCTCTCGGACAATGTGGACCTGCTGCTCGTCGATTCCAAGGTGCTGTACAGCGAGGTCGAGCAGTACCTGAAGCAAATCGATCCCGAGCTCTTGCCGCGCGTGAAGATGTATCACGACGAGACCCCGCTCTTCGACGAGTATGACATCGAGGCGGAGATCCGGAACCTCTTCAAGCAGCGGGTGGAGCTGCCGACGGGTGGTTATCTGATCATCCAGCCAACCGAAGCGCTGGTCTCGATCGACGTGAACACGGGCCGCTATACCGGCAAGCGCGATCCCGAGAGCACGATTCTGCGCACCAACCTCGAGGCGGCGCGCGAAGTGGCGCGCCAGATCCGGCTGCGCGATATCGGCGGCATTATCGTGGTCGACTTCATCGACATGGAGACGCGCTCGAACCGCGACAAGGTCCTACAGGAGCTGCGCACCCATCTGGGTCGCGACCGGGCACGGACGCGGGCGTTTGCCGTGTCCGAGCTGGGGCTGATCGAGATGACCCGGCAGCGCGTGCGGCCATCGCTCTGGCAATCGATGACGACGGAATGCCCTACCTGTAATGGCACGGGGCGCGTCTTCCGACCCGAGGTCGTGGTGCGGCGCATGGAGCGCTCATTGAAGCGAGCGGGCGCAGACCACAAGGAGCGCCAGCTCTCAGTGCGGCTCCATCCCGAGGTCGCGCTGTACCTCGTGGAGCAGGAGCCTAACTTCTTGCGCCAACTCGAAAAGCAGACGGGACTGGAACTCGAGGTGCGAGATGATCCGATGATGCGGTTGGATGAATTCAGGATGATGGCGCGCCCGGCTGGACGGGATGTGACGGAGCAATACGCTGTGGCGTGAATCGTAGGGGCGCAGCATGCTGCGCCCCTACATCCACGACCTTGACCAACCGATTGTCCCTGTTTAGGTTCCGGCCCCTATGTCCTACGCGATTTTCACCACCGGCGGTCGCCAGTTCCGCGCCGAGCCGGGCGTCACGATCAAGGTCCCGTTGCTCGATGCGAAGCCGGGCGACGAAGTGTCGTTCGACCAAGTGCTGCTCGCGAGCGACGGCAAGCACGTCCAGACCGGCGCCCCGAAAGTGAAGGGCGCCAAAGTCACGGCCGAGGTCGTGCGACACGGGAAGGGCAAGAAGGTCCGGATTTTCCGGTTCGCGCGGCGCACGGGTTATCGTCGCCACGCCGGGCACCGGCAGGACTTTACCGAAATCAAGATTGCCGACGTGAAGGTCGGCTGAGGACCTCATGGCTCATAAGAAGGGCGTCGGTTCCTCGCGCAACGGGCGCGACTCGAATCCGAAATACCTCGGCGTGAAGCGCTTCGGTGGGGAATTCGTGACGGCGGGCAGCATCATCGTGCGCCAGCGCGGGACGAAGTTTCATCCGGGGAAAAACGTGCGCCGCGCGTCTGACGACACGCTGTTCACGACCATCGATGGCCACGTCAAATTCGAGCACAAGAACAAGCAGCGCTTCCAGGTCAGCGTGTATCCGGCAGCTGTCAAAGCTGCGGCGGCGAAGAACTAGGGTAGGAGGCGGTAGGGGTGGATCCCTACCGTTTTTTATTTGAGGGGTTATAAACGAGCTATGCGCGCGCTAGCCGTTTCACTCCTCGCCGCCGCAACCGCCTGCAATCCATTCGCCATGTGGGGCAACGTCACCGCACAACGAGATGCCGCCGAGAAAGCGACCGAACGCTTTCACCTACAGGTGGACTTGAGTCAGTTCGATTCGATTTATCAAGAGGCCGATCCAGACTTCCGGAACGCTGCCCAGGAAAAGGACGCCAATGCCCTTTGGCGAATGGTCCAGCGGAGGTTCGGCTCGCTGCAGAGCGATACGTTGCTGAACTGGAATGTCAATTTCACAACGAATAACGGCACAGTCGTTCGCCTTGTCTACTACACGACCTTCTCCAAGGACAAGGCGACGGAGACATTCACCTGGCGTATTCGCCACGGCAAACCGGCGTTGCTCGGCTACAACATCAACTCGCCGTCGTTGCTGCGGGCGATGGTGGACGCAAAGAGCATGAACGAAAAGAACTGAGGGCATCACGCGCCTCTCCGGTTGCCTGTTGAT
>JBKPDZ010000116.1:0-6266 GCA_046728135.1 Gemmatimonadota bacterium
GCGCTGGAACGCGCCCGCAGGCGGTGGAGAAGAGGAGTCGTATCTCAGGCTCAAGGGCGCGAAGGCACTGTCGCCACGGAGCCTCGCGGCGCTACGACTGCTGCATCGCTGGCGCGATACTGTCGCTGAACACGAAGACAAGGCGCCGTTCCGCATCATCGGCAACGACGCGCTTTTGGCGGTCAGCCGTGCGCTGCCCCAAACGCGCGCCGATCTCGGCCACATCCGCGAGCTGCCCAGCTCGCTCGCGCGGCGTCACGGCGACCCGCTGCTCGACGCGGTTCAACAGGCCAGGCGACTGCCCGAAACCGAGCTCCCACGGCTCGAGCGACGTCGCTCCCCTCATGCGCCGAAGGCTCCCGGCTTCGATGCGCGGCTGGAGCGGGTCAAGGCGGTGCGCAATCGCATCGCCACCGAGTTGGGCATCGACCCCGGCGTACTGAGCGGACGAACGACGTTGGAGGCGGTCGTGCGCGCGCGTCCCGCGAACCGGGCGGCGCTCGAACAGGTCGGCGAAATGCGGCGCTGGCAGATCGACGTGCTGGGCGACGCGCTGCTCGCCGCGGTGCGCTAGAACCCCATCATCGCCCGGATCTTCGGATCGATGCGATCCGGCGTCCAGTACGGTTCCCAGACGATATCGATGTCGACGTCCTTCACGCCGTCGATGGCGCGGACGACTTTGTAAATGTCGTTCGTAATCATCGGGCCGGCGGGACACCCGGGTGACGTCAAGGTCATGGTAATACGGACCAGCCCCCCCCCAACCCCCCCACCCCCCCCACCCCCGCCACCCCCGCCACCCCCGCCACCCCCGTCGTCCACTTCGACGTCATAGACCAAGCCGAGATCGATGATGTTCATATCGAGCTCGGGGTCCTTCACCTGACGCAGGGCCTGGCGGATTGTATCGGCGCTCAGTACTGCAGTGGTCACGTCTTCATCTCCTTACAGGCGAACCTAGCGACCCGGGACACCGCGCACCAGACAGTGCCGCCGGATCGCGATCCAGGCATAGATCCGACGCGCCAGTGGCAACACACCCGGGAACCCAAAGACCGGCGCGAGCCAGCGCTTGCCCGGAAACAGCAGCAGCAGCTCGGGCATCGCGTCAGCACCCGCGTAGACTCTGCCGTCTGGAAGGATCAAGTGCATCGCGGCCGCCAGGGCCGGGAGCGCGATCCCGAAGCGCGCGATGGCAGCCCGGTCTTGGAACGGTACGAAGCGGAGCACGTGTTCCCGATCCCAGCGCCGCAGCAGCGCCACCGCTTGCTGGCACACGCCGCATTCGCCGTCGTAAATCAGCGTCGGCGCTCCGCGATCAGTGACCACCGTCGACCGCGCGCGCCGCGGCGTCGGCCACGCGACCGCGAACCTCTTTGAGCTTCGTGAATGATTTGCGGACCTTGGGATCGAACGCGCGATTGGTCAGCAACAGGACAAAGAGATCGCGGTCGGGGTCGATCCAGAGCGACGTGCCGGTCCACCCGGTGTGCCCGTAGCTACGCGGACCGAACAACGTACCGGCACTGGAGACATCCTCGCCGGTCGGCAGTGCTTCCCATCCGAGCGTGCGCGCGCTCAGGCCGCGCCGTGCCGGCACCGCGATCCGAGTAAACTGACGGACGGTCTCCTGCTTGAGAATTCGGGGGTGATCGGGCAGCGCGCCCTCATTGAGCATGAATTGCGCGAACCGGGCGAGCCCGCGGGCGTTGGCGAACAGCCCGGCATTCCCGGTCACACCGCCGAGTTTGTAGGCGCTCGGGTCGTTGACGACGCCCGCAATCGGATGCCCGTGCCAGAGGTTCGTAGGAGCGGTCCTCGGCACCAGGCGCTTCGGTGGCCGGAACAACATCTGTTGCGCGAGCCCGAGCCGCGCGAAGACCTCGCGGGTGACAAACACGTCGAGCGGCGCTCCGCTCACGCGCCGGACGATCTCACCTAACAGAATCGCGTTGAGGTCGGAGTAGATCATCTTGGTCCCCGGCCGAGCGATCGGCACGGTCGTAAGCACCATGAGCATCGCGGCCGCGCTGTCGCGGGCCTCTTTCAAGGGAAGCGTCGCTCGCAGGCCCGAGGTGTGCGTCAACAGATGCCGCACCGTTATCGCCGCGGTCCCCGGACTATTGAACTCCGGGATGTAGCGAACGACCGGGGAGTCGAGGACCACCTTCCCCTGCTCGACGAGCAGCATCAGCGCGGGTGTCGTGGCCACGACCTTGGTGAGGGAGGCGAGATCCCAGAATGTGCTGTCAACCGTCACCGCCGGACTTGCCGCGCTCCAGGTGAGCCGGCCGTAGCCCTTCGCAAACAAGATCGTGTCGCGTCGCCCGACGATGAGTGCGGCGCCGGGGTAGACGCCGCCCTGAATCCCTCCACGCACGAGGGGATCGAAGATCGAATCCAGCGAGATGCGGGATACGGGATGCGGGATGCGTGGTGCCGTTACGCATCTCGCATCGCGCATCCCGCATCCCGTGTTTACCGGCGAGAACCACAAGACCAGCAACGAGACCAGTTCGGTTAGGCCCAAATTCCTGGAATCCGCCGGCCGCAGGAGGGACACCGGCCGTCGGCGCCGATCCGCTGCTGTTTGATCACGTACCCGTACCGTTCGATCAGCAGGTCGCCGCAATCGGGACAATACGTGTGCTCCGAGCGCCCCACACGACCCGGCAAATTCCCCGCGTACACGAATCGCAAGCCGGCCCGCGCGCCGATCTCACACGCCCGGCGCAAGGTCGCTGCGGGCGTGTTGTCGGGGTCGGTCATCTTGTAGTCCTTGTGGAACGCCGTGACGTGCCAGGGAATCTCCGGCGACACGGACGCGATGAGCTCGGCGGCCGCCGTGAGCTGCGGGTCGTCGTCGTTGAAGCCGGGGACGATCAACGTCACGATCTCGAGCCAGAACCCGCGCTCGTGTACCAGCCGGATGGCGTCCACCACGTGCTGCAGCACGCCGCCGAGCTCGCGATAGCGTTTGTCGCTCATCGCCTTGAGGTCGATCTTGTAGCAATCGGTCCAGGGCCGGATGTAATCGAGGACCTCGGGGGTCGCATTGCCGTTGGAGATGAACGCGGTCTTCAGACCGGCCGGACGCGCGACCTTGAACACATCGACCGCCCATTCCGCCGTGATGAGCGGCTCGTTGTAGGACGATCCAACCATGCGGGCGCCCTGCCGCTGCGCCAGGGCCACGAGCGCCTCCGGCGTCACGTCGGTCGGCATCACCCCCGCCGTCTGGTCGCGTAGCGCTTGCGACGTCAGCCAGTTCTGGCAGTAGCCGCAGTGGAAATCGCAGCCGAGCATGCCGAAGGTCAGCGTGTCGCTGCCCGGAAGGCAGTGGAAGAACGGTTTCTTCTCTGTCGGGTCGCATTGGAGCGCCGCGACATATCCGGCGGGCGTGTATAGCGTCCCTTCCTTATTGAAGCGGACCTTACAGATGCCCCGTCGATCCGGCTTCACGAGGCAGCGATGGCCGCACGCAAAGCACCGGACCGCTCCCCCGTCCAGTTTTTCGATCAACTCCGCTTCCCGCACGCGGGTATCCAGGGCCTGCGCCAGCGAGGTCGGTGGGGGAGCGTGGCCCAGAAACGACGTGATCTGGCGTGGGGGGGGTGTGGGGGGTGAGGGGGGTGGGGGGGGGCTCAGCGCAAACTCCCTGGTGTCAGCTGATACAGAAACAAGACCGTGCGGACATCGCGGTCGGACAGATCGCGAACCTTGGCGGTGGGGAACATGATGTCAGTCGAGTCCTTCGAGTGATCGAGCCCCAGCAGGTGGCCGACTTCGTGCGTCGCCACCACGCGGATATCCTCTGGCTCCATCGGCCGGCCTTTGGGATCGAACGTCGCGAGCGTGACGACGGCGCTCTGGATGTGGCCGTCGTCGTCCCAGGTGACGTCGGTCTGGCCGGTGCGCTCGATCTCGAACTGGATGCGCCACTTCACGGTGACTTCCGCGTTCGATGAGTCGCCATTGAAGTCGAACCGGACGGGGACGCCGGCGCTGGTCCACTGGCCGAACGCCTGCTTGATCGCCTCGATGAACGCAGCCTGGAAATTCGCGGCGTGCGTCGGGGCGAACCAGACACGAATCGGCGAGGTCTGCCGATTGTCCCAGCGCCGGAGCATCGAATCGCCGCTCGCCTCCAGCATCTCGCCGATGTAGGTGGTGGAGCCGCTCGAACGGATGCGGCGCCGCGTCTCCGAGCGCGCCAGCAACTCGAAGTAGGACGGCTCGCGCCCGTTGGGTCCCGCGGGCACCGCGGTCCCCTGCGACGTGGTCGTGGGCGTCGACGCTTGGGCTGGGGGCGTGGCCTGCGGCGGGGGCGGGGGCGGGATCGGGGGAGGCTCGGCGATCCGCAGCGGCCCATCGGCCGCGGATTCCACCTGGCGGGGCGTAGGTCGAAACGCGTCCCAGAAGATGAATAGGACGATGAGCACCGCGGCGGCGGCGATCAATCCCGTGAGCCGGCGTTCCATGCGGGCAATATGCGAAGATTCGCGGTCGCGCCGCTAGCTTTGCACTTCGCACGTCCCTATGATTGTGGCCCGCATGTGCTTGGATCATAGGTGATCGCCTTACCCGCGCGGCAGCTCGTGCGCTGGCGCGTCTGGGTCATCGCCGCGTGGGCGGTTCTCGCGCTGTTATTCGTGCCCAAGGCCACCCACGTGCAGCGGGTGCTGACGGTGCGCGGCACGAACGTCGAGCAAACCGAATCCGCACGGGCGGCGCAGCTCATTCGTGAGGCGTTTCCCAACCCGATCGCCGACTACGTCGCGGTCGTGGTGCACGGCCCGGTGCGATATACCAACCCCCGTTTTGTCGCCGTCCTCGACTCGATTTCCACCGCGCTCGCCCGGCAGTCGTATATCAGCCAGGTGATTTCCGTTCGCACCATCGGCGAATCGACGTTCGTCAGCTCCGACCGCCACACCACGTTTCTCATTGCGGCCCTGACGCCGGCGAGCACGAGCGACGTGAGCCGCACCGTGGTACCGGATCTCCGCGAGACGGTCAACACGACGCTGCAGCGACTGCCGGGCGTCGACGGATTCGACGTCAAGATCACGGGAAACCCCGCCCTCGATTACGACGTGCGCACGATCAGCGCCGAGGACACACGGGCCGCCGAGGAGCACGCGCTGCCGTTGACGCTCGCCGTGCTGGTGCTGGCATTCGGCGCGCTCGTCGCCGCCACGCTCCCGATCATCGTCGGCGTCCTCGCCATCACGATCGCGCTCGGCATCGTGGCCGTCGCGGCCCAGTTCCAGACGATGTCGGTCTTCGTGCTGAACATCACCACCATGGTGGGGCTGGGCGTCGGCATCGATTACTCGCTGCTCATCGTCACGCGGTTCCGTGAGGAGTTGAATCGCGGGTTGTCCCCGATGGATGCCGCGGTGCGCACGATCCAGACGGCGGGCTCGGCCGTCGTGACCTCGGGACTCACGGTGGTAGTCGGATTCGCCGCCCTGATTCTGACGCCGCTCACCGAGACGCGCTCGGTGGGCGTTGGCGGCTTGATCGTCGTCGCGGTGGCGGTGCTGCTCGCGACGACGTTCTTGCCAGCGGCACTCGCGATCCTGGGGCGCGACATCGACCGGCCGAAATGGCTCGCGCGCGCGCTCGCCTGGATTCATACGCCCCAAGGCTGGGAGCGGTGGGCGCGCTCCCTCGGTCACCACCCCTGGCGCGCCATCCTCGGCGGCGGCCTCGTGGCGGCCCTGCTGACGTTTCCGCTCACGCAGATCAGGATCGGACTTCCGGTACGCAACTGGTTCCCGCCGGACGCAGAATCGGGTCAGGGACTCGCCGCGCTGCGTGAGATGGGCGCGAGCGGCGTCATCCAGCCGTTGCGGGTCGTCGTGCAGCTGCCCGCGCGCGAGTCTGCGCTCTCCGGGCGCCGGCTGCCGGGGCTCAAGGCGCTGAGCGACTCGATTTCGCGCGATCCGCGCGTCCGTGAAGTCCGCGGGGTCGCGACGTTGCGGCCAGGTCTCTCGACGCTGCAGCTCGCCATGTTCTACAGCGACGCGGACGCGATCCGCAATCGGTATCCGGAGTTTTTCAACGCCTATCTCAGCTCGGACCGTCGCACGACGCTCATGGATGTCATCGCAGCCGACACGGTCTCCCTGACCGGCATGATGGATCTCGCGCGGCATGTGCGTCACACGATCGCGCGCAGCACACGGCTGCGCGGCGCGGAGGTGGTGGTCGGTGGGTTTGCGGCCTCCAGCCTCGATCTGCAGGAGAATCTGCTC
>JBKPDZ010000117.1:0-15131 GCA_046728135.1 Gemmatimonadota bacterium
CCCCCCCCCCCCCCCCCCCCCCCCCCCCCCCCCCCCCCCCCCCCCCCCCCCCCCCCCCCCCCCCCCCCCCGGCGTCAACGCTGCTCCGATCGTCTTGATTGGCAAGGGCGTGACGTTCGATTCCGGCGGGATTTCGATCAAGCCGGCATTGAACATGGAGGACATGAAGTTCGACAAGTCGGGCGCCACGGCGGTGCTCGGGGCGTTCGACGTCCTCGGACGGCTCAAGCCCAAGATCAATGTCGTCGGGCTGATTCCGGCGACCGAAAACCTCCCGTCGGGCACCGCCATCAAGCCGGGCGACGTCGTCAAGAGTCACCTCGGCAAGACGATTGAAATCATCAACACCGATGCGGAAGGCCGGCTGATTCTGTGCGACGCGCTGTCGTACGCGCGGCGCTTCAAACCCGCGGCGGCGATCGATGCCGCCACTCTCACCGGCGCCGTCGTGATCGCGCTCGGCCATTACGCGATCGGGATGCTGGGCAACGACGAAGCGCTGCTCGCCGAAGTGCGCGATGCCGGTGAGCGGGCCGGCGAGCGCTGCTGGCCGTTACCGCTGTGGGACGACTATCGGGAGCTGCTGAAGTCCGACGTTGCCGACATCAAGAACTCCGGCGGTCGCGCGGCCGGCACGATCGCCGGCGCGTGGTTCCTGCGCGAGTTCGTGGACAACTTCCCGTGGGTGCATCTCGATATCGCGGGGACCGCGTACCTCGAGGGGGAAGGCGTGAGCCACGCGAAGGGCCCTACGGCGATCGGTGTCCGTCTATTCACCGAGTTTCTGCTCAAACGCGCCGGCGCCTGATCCGCGCGGGGGGGGGGGCCGTTTGCCTCGCGCTGCTGCCCGGCATGCTTGCAGCCCAGGTCGCCACACCGCGGCGTGATACGACCACGGCACGCGACACGACGGCGCGCGACACGAGCGCCGCGCTGCTGCCCGTCTTTGGCCCCGCCATCGCGCCGGGGCCGCTGCCCAAATACACGCGCTATACGTTCACGAGCGACTCGATGCTCTTATCGGGCGCGCGCACGCTCAGCGACCTGCTCATTCATATCCCGGGCGTCTACATCGCGCGTGGCGGCTGGTACGGCCAGGCGGAGATCGCGTTGTATGGCGGCCACGGCCCCGCATCGCTCGAGGTCTACTGGGATGGCGTCCCGCTGGCGCCGCTCGGGCGCGACTCCCTCTATCTCGATCCCGCCCGCATACCGCTGGGCCCGGTCGAGCGCGTGGACATCATCGTGCTCCCCGCGACGCTCCGGGTGTATCTCGTCACGTCGCAATACCGTTCAACCACGCCGCGCACGCAGATCGGCATCGTCACGGGGCAAGAGGACATCGCGGACTACCGGGCAGGCTATGCCGTGCGCACGCGCTCGGGCTTTGGCGTCACCTTTCTCGCCGACTGGGCGAGTATCGGCACTGGTCCCGTCAGCACCACGACGACGTCGTTTGGGACGAGCGACATCTGGCTCAAGGCCGAGTACATCCCCCCGGACGGGTTGGTCGGTGCATCCTTCCAGATCTCGAGCTCGAGTTGGCACCGGTCGAGCGGCAGTAATGTGGAAGGGTGGCGCCAGGATCGTCGCGATCGCGTGCTCAGCCTCTTCGCGGCACAGCGTAACGACGGGCTGGGATGGCGCATTGCGGCAACGCTCGGCACCAGCGGGATCAGTCACGACACGTTGATCGCGCGGCGCAATGTCTCCGGCGCCGGAATCGAAGTCAGCCAGACCTGGCGCAACGCGGGCCTAGCGGGGACCGCGCGGTTCGGCGCGGCGGGGCTGCCGCAACAGTTCGAAGCGCGCGCGGGCTGGATGCCGATACGTCCGTTCACGCTCGCCGGTACCGTCCGGCAGACCGCGTATACCGGCCATCGGAGCGGCGTCCGCGCGTTCGGCACCGCCGGTCTCACGCTGCCGTTCGGATTATCCGCGCGCGCGGAGGTCGCCTGGGACCACGATGTACAGGCGCCGTTGGTCATTACCGATCGCGTCCAAAAGACCATGGACGCAGCCGGTTGGATTGGACTCGACAATCGTCTGCTCACGATTGAGGTCGGGCGCGGCCGGCGTGACCCGTTCGCGCCGCTCGGGTTCGCGGCGGGGATCAGCAAGGTGGACTCCTTGAATCCGACGCCCCGCACGGAGTTCGTGGCCGCGCACGCGACGCTCCGCATCGCACCGGGGTTTCGGCTGTCGGGCTGGTACTTCAATCCCGTCACCGGTGGCGGCGATTTCGAGCCGCCGCGACATGGCCTCGTGTCGTTGAGCTTCTACTCGAAGTTCTGGCGCGTCTTCCAGAGCGGAATCTTCGCGCTGCGCGGCGAAGTCACCATGGAATCGTGGAGCCACGCGACGCTCGGCGGACGCCAGGGCGGCGCCCAGCGGGCCATAACGGGATCGAGCTTCGCCAACACGAACCTCGAGATGCAGCTCGCCGGAGTGACCATCTTCTGGAGCGTCATCAACATCAACATCATGCGCTCGAGTTACGTGGAGGGGCTGGGCTATCCGAGGGCGGCGCAGCAGTATGGGGCGCGGTGGTTCTTCACCAACTAGCGTAGGATACTACATTTAACGCCCTGTGCCACGCAGTATGACAGGCTTCGGCTCCGCCGAAGATCGGGTACTCAGCGGACGGCTGCGCGTCGAGATCCGCACGGTCAATCACCGCTATTTCAACCCCCAACTCAAGCTGCCGGCCGATCTGGCCAGCGTCGAAAGCGATATGCGCGAGCGGCTCCGGCAGCTGCTCGAGCGGGGGCACGTGGCTGTGACGGCCAGGTGGGTCGAGACCACCGCGCCGGAACGTTCGGTGACGGTCGACCTGGCGCGGGCCAAACAGGTCTTGGCGGCCGCGCAGGAGCTCAAAAAGAAGCTGAAGCTGAAAGGTACCGTGGACCTCGCCTTCGTGGCGCGACATCCCGACGTGCTGACGGCGACGAATGGGACGAGCGAGCAGCCCGTCACCTGGGCGGACGTGCAGGGGATCGTCGAGCGCGCTGCGCGTGACGTCGTGGCGATGCGCGAGCGCGAAGGGCAAGCCCTCGCCGCCGAGTTGAACGCGCGCCTGAACGCGCTCGAGGCGGCGGCGCGGGTCATCGAAGAGCAGGCACCCGCGCGGCTGAAAGCCGAGCACGAGCGACTGAAGCAAGCCGTCACCGAGCTCACGACGGCGGCGCATGTGGACGAGCAGCGGCTGGCACTCGAGATCGCGCTCATGGCGGACCGCGTGGACATCACCGAGGAGCTCGTCCGGTTCCGCGCGCACGTGGCGGCGGCCCGAGCGGCGCTCGGATCGGACCAGGCGGTCGGCAAGCAGCTCGGGTTCCTCGCGCAAGAGCTGCTCCGCGAGGTCAACACCATGGGGTCAAAAGCGAATGACGCGCGGATCACGCAGACGGTGATCGCGATGAAGGGGGACCTGGAGAAGTTTCGGGAGCAGCTGGAGAATCTCGAGTGACATCCTCCTCGCGCATCGTCGTCCTCTCCGCGCCGTCGGGTGGCGGCAAGACGACGATCGCGAAAGCCGTACGCGACCGTTATCCCGGCCGGTTCGGGTTTTCGGTGTCGGCGACGACGCGCAAGCCGCGTGCAACGGAACGGGACGGGGTCGACTACCGCTTCTGGAAGCCGAGTCAATTCCTGAACGCGGTCAAGCAGGGGCAGTTCCTCGAGCATGCCGAATATGCGGGCGAGCTGTACGGCACATTGCGGAGCGATGTCGAAGACATTCTGACGTCGGGTCGCCACGTCTTGCTGGACATCGAGGTGCACGGTGCGGAGCAGGTCAGAAAACTGGCGCCCGATGCGATCACGATTTTCATCCTTCCCAGCGACCCGCGCGTGCTGATAGACCGTCTCGTGAAACGGGGCAGTGAGTCGCCGGAAGCGATCCAGCAGCGCTTGGACCGGGCGATCTACGAACTCGGGCATGCGAGTCAGTTTCACCGCTGGATTCGCAATGACGATCTCGACGAGGCGGTAACCGCGGTGGTGCAGGCGGCGAATGCGCGCCCCGAGAAGCTCAGGCGAGATCGACATGACTTTGCCTGGCTGAACCGGTATCTTGGCGATCTACAATTAGAGAAGCAGCGTCTTTATGATGAACTGCATCAACAGAAAGGCTGAAGCATGCGGATCGTGACACCGGCGGAAGTCGCAGGACAGACACAGAACAAGTACCTGGGCGTCCTCGTGGCGGCCAAGTTTGCGCGCTTCGTCAATGATTTCCCGCGCGACCGCTCGGTCGACTGGGAGGAGAAGCTCACCACGCGGGCGTTCGACGAGCTCGTCCGCGGCGGCCTCAAGTACCGCCTCGTGCGGCGGCGGCGCCAGCAGGAAGGCTAATGCGGCACGTCGTGCTGGGCGTGTCGGGCGGAATCGCCTGTTATAAGAGCTGCACCCTGGCACGACGACTCACGGAAGCGGGGATGACGGTCGATGTCATCCTCACCGCCGCGGCGGCCGAGTTCGTGCGCCCGCTGACGTTCGAAGCGCTCACCGGTCGGCCCGTGCTCACCTCGTTGTGGGAACGCGGTCGCGCGCTCGCGCACATCGATCTCGCCAAAGATCCTGATCTCGTGATTGTCGCTCCGGCGACCGCCAACATCCTGGCGCGTGCCGCGATGGGGATGGCCGATGATTTGCTCACCGCGCTGCTGCTCGCGCGGGCGCATCGTCCGGTGCTCGCGGCGCCGGCGATGAATGACGACATGTATGCCAATCCCGCCACCACGGCGAACATCACGACGCTGGCCGCGCGCGGCTGGCACTTCATCGGGCCGGACATCGGCGCGCTCGCCGAGGGACCGAGCGAGCGGCCGGGCCGCATGAGCGAACCGGATGCGATCTTCGCGGCCGCCGAGCGGCTACTCGGTGGACACCACAACAGCAGCAAGTGGGCGGGCAAGCGTGTCGTGGTGACGGCAGGGCCGACGCGCGAGCATCTCGATCCGGTGCGCGTGATCACGAACCCCTCCAGCGGCCGGATGGGCTACGCCTTGGCGGAAGCGGCGCGCGCCCGCGGTGCGGAGGTCGTGCTCGTGTCCGGTCCCACGGAGCTCACGCCGCCGGCGGGTCTGACGACCAAGCACGTGGAAACGACCGAAGAGATGCAGCAGGCGCTGCAGGGCCTCGTTGGAACTGCCGACGCGCTGATCATGAGCGCGGCACCGGCCGATTACCGGCCCAAGGCGCCCGCCAACAAAAAGCGCCCGCGATCGGCCGGACCGCTCACCGTGGAACTGGAAGCGACGCCCGACATCTTGGGCTCGCTGAAACGGCGCAAGGGGATGGTGGTCGTGGGGTTCGCACTGGAGACGGGGAACGGGTTGGCGAACGCGCGCTCCAAGATGCAGAATAAGGCGCTCGATTTCGTGATCCTGAATGATGCCACCGAGCCCGGGGCTGGATTCGAGGTCACGACCAATCGCGTGACGATTCTGGGACCCAGCGGCACGAAAGTCGACCTGCCGTTGCTCCCGAAGCGCGACGTGGCCGACCGAATTCTCGACGTAGTGGAAGAGGCGCTTTGACTGACGCGCGGGCTCTGGCACTCGAATATCTAAAACAGCAGCGGTTGCTCGGCGGGGATTCGGTGATCCTTCCTGGAGCCAGGAGTCTGGAGCCAGGAGTTGGGGATCCGCCCGCACCAGCCTCCGTGGTCGTCCAGGCTCCTGACAGGCTCCCGACTCCTGACTCCAGACTCCAGACTCCGGGAATCTCTTTCGATCCACCGTCGGCGGATTTGTTCGCAACCGATCCTCTCCAACAAACCCGCAGCCTCGAAGACGTGGCGCAGATCATCGCCGTCTGCAGGAAGTGCAAGCTGTGCGACGGGCGCACGAACACCGTGCCCGGGGAAGGACCCGCGAACGCACGGCTGGTGGTCATCGGCGAAGGACCCGGCCGCACCGAAGACGAGACGGGCCGTCCGTTCGTCGGACGAGCGGGCGAGCTGCTCACCAAGATTCTCGAAGCGATCAAACTGCCGCGGGAGCAGGTGTTCATCTGCAACATCGTGAAATGCCGGCCCCCGGAAAACCGGCTGCCGCAGTACGACGAGATCGCGGCCTGCCTGCCGTTCCTCTACCGCCAGATCGAGTTGGTAAAGCCAAGAGCGATCCTGGCGATGGGCGGCACGGCCGCGCAGAGCCTGCTCAACACCAAGCAGTCGCTCGGCTCACTGCGCAATCAGATTCACCGTTTCCGCGGCATCCCGGTCGTGGTGACCTACCACCCGGCCGCGCTGTTGCGTAACCCTCATTGGAAGAGACCAACCTGGGATGACGTCCGTATCGCCGCTCGCCTCCTCGACCACTGAGCGGGCCAGCGAATACGCCGGCCGCCAGACTCCGTGGAGCAACGAGGCGGAGCAGGCGGTCTTAGGCGCGATGGTGCTCGATCAGGACGCGGCGCTCAAAGCGGCCGAGATCCTGGACGACACGATGTTCTACAAGGAAAGCCATCGGCTGCTGTTCCGGTCGATGCTGTCGCTCACCGAGCGCGGCGACGTCATCGATCCGGTCACGCTGCGCGATGAGCTGAGCCGCCGGGGCGATCTCGACCGCGCCGGCGGCATGGAGTACATCGCGGCGTTGATCGACGTCGTGCCCACGGCGGCCAACGTCGATTACCACGCCAAAATCGTCCGCGACAAGGCGGTGATGCGGCGCTTGGTAGACGCGGCGACCGGCATCATCCAGGACATCTACGAAGGCCACGGCACCGCGGGCGAAGTCCTGGACAATGCCGAGCATCGCGTTTTCCAGGTGGCGCAATTCCGCCGGGCGGAGGAGTTCATTCGGATCAAGGAGTTGATCTGGCCGACGATGGAGCGGATCGAGCAGCTCCAATCGGGGGCCGGTGCGCTCACCGGCGTGCCGAGTGGGTTCGTCGATCTCGATCGCTACACGGCGGGCTTCCAGCGCTCCGACCTGGTGATCATCGCGGCCCGGCCGTCGATGGGAAAGACGGCGCTCGCCCTCAACATCGTGCAGCACGCGGCGATCGAGCACAACACCGCGGTCGCCTTTTTCTCGCTCGAAATGTCCAAGGACCAGCTCGTGCAGCGGCTGCTCTGCTCGGAGGGGCTGGTCGACGCGCAACGGCTGCGCCGCGGCCAGCTGCGCGACGATGATTACCCCAAGCTCGCGCGCGCGGCGGGCTTGCTGGGCACCGCCCCGATCTGGATTGACGACTCCGCCGCGCTGACCCCCCTCGCCATGCGCTCGAAGGCACGGCGGTTGAAGGCCGAACACGATATTGCGCTCGTGATCGTGGACTACTTGCAGCTCATGCAGGGGCCGGGCGATGCCGAGAATCGCCAGCAGGAGATCTCCTACATCTCCCGGTCTCTCAAGGCGCTCGCGAAGGAGCTCGACGTACCGGTGGTCGCGATTTCCCAGCTGTCGCGCGCGCCGGAGCAACGCGGCGGCGAGCACCGGCGGCCGCAGCTCTCCGACCTTCGGGAATCAGGCGCGATCGAGCAGGACGCCGACGTGGTGTGCTTCATCTATCGGCAGGAATTCTACGACGGGCCTGTCGATCCCAAGACCAACGAGAGCATCGAGGGCCTAGCCGAGGTGATCGTCGGCAAGCAGCGCAACGGGCCGACGGGCACCGTGAAGCTGCACTTCAAGAAGGAATACACGCGCTTCGACAACTACACCGCGCGCGAGGCACCGGGCAGTGCCTAAAGGCAAGTCCGTGTTTCGCTGCACCGAATGCGGCGCGGACCAGCCGAAGTGGGGTGGCCGCTGTGATGCGTGCGGGGCGTGGAATTCGCTCGTAGAGGAGGCGGTTGGGCGGTTGGGCGGTTCAGCGGTTAGGTCGAGCCTTCCAACCGCCAAACCGCCCATCCGCTTATCCGAGTTGAAAACCGACACGTTGGATCGTTGGCGCACCGGCCTGGCGGAGTTCGACTTCGTGCTCGGCGGGGGCATCGTTCCTGGGTCGGTCACCCTCGTCGGCGGTGAGCCCGGCATCGGCAAGTCGACGCTACTCATGCAGTGCGCGGCGCGGCTCGAGAGCCAGGGCGTAGCGACTCTGTACGTTTCGGGCGAGGAATCGCCCGACCAGCTGCGCCTGCGTGCGGACCGGCTCGCGGAAGACACGGGCAGCATCCATGTCCTCGGCGAGACACTGCTCGAATCGATCCTGCATCATGCGACACAGCTGAAATCGAGCGTGGTGCTGCTCGACTCGGTGCAAACCACGTACACCGAAGCGTTGGAAGGCGCGCCCGGCAATGTCGGCCAAGTGCGCGAGTGCGCCGCGCGCCTGATGCGCTTCGCCAAGGAATCGGGACCGGCGGTGTTGCTGGTTGGGCATGTTACGAAAGGCGGCGGCATCGCGGGCCCGAAGACGCTCGAGCATATCGTCGATACGGTGCTGTATTTCGAAGGCGAGACGACCCTCGATCACCGCATCCTGCGCGCGGTGAAGAACCGGTTCGGCTCGGTGGATGAAATTGGCGTCTTCCGGATGACCGGGCAGGGGCTCGAGCCCGTCACCAATCCCGCTGCCGCGTTCCTCGCGGGACGCACGACCGGCGCCTCCGGCTCCGCCGTGACGGCGCTGATGGAAGGCACGCGCCCGATGCTCGTCGAAATCCAGGCGCTCGCTACGAAGGCGGGTTTCGGTACGCCGCAGCGCGTGGCCACCGGCCTCGACCAGCGTCGCCTGGCCTTGCTGCTCGCCGTGCTCGAGCGCCGCGGCGGCCTGCCGTTTGGCAGCCTGGACGTCTTCGTCAACGTCACCGGGGGCGTGCGGCTCGTGGAACCGTCGACCGACCTGGCCGTGCTCGCCGCGCTTGTCTCCACAGTCCACGATCGTCCGGTTCCGGCCGACGCGCTCTTCCTGGGCGAGGTGGGCCTGGGCGGCGAGATCCGTCCGGTGGCGGGCGTCGAGCGCCGCCTCGCCGAAGCCGCGCGTCAGGGCTTCCGCCGCGTGTTCCTGTCGGCGCGGTCGCGCGGGACGAGCGCGGAGCTCGAAGTGATTGGGCTGGAGGGAATCGGTGAGCTCACCCGTCGGCTCGCTGCCTGACGTCGGTGTGGTCGTGGTGGCAGCAGGGGCCGGCGTGCGCGCGGGCCCCGGAGAGCCGAAACAATTCCGCCCCATCCTCGGCGTGCCGATGCTGCTCCGCGCGCTGCGGGCCTTCATCGGGCATCCGGAGGTGCGCCAGGTCATCGTCACCCTGCCGCCGGGGTACGTCGAACGGCCGCCCGACTGGCTCGCCAAGCTGCGCGGCGAGCGGCTTGCCTTCGTGCCGGGCGGCGCGCAGCGTGTGGACTCGGTCCGCGCCGGGCTCGCGGCGTTACCCGAGGACGCGACGATCATTCTCATTCACGATGCGGCCCGGCCGTTTGTGAGCCGCGGAACGATCGACGCGGTGATCGCGCGGGCGCGCGCCGGGGTCGGGGCGGTCGCGGCCGTCCCGACGTCCGACACGCTCAAGGAGATCGGCCAGGGCACACATCGCCCGACACCGCGCATCACGCGTACGGTCGATCGCGACCGGATCTGGCGCGCGCAGACGCCGCAGGGATTTCCGCGGCAGATGCTGCGGGACGCCTACGCGCGGCTCGGCGTCGCCGCGAACGGCGGCGCGCCAAGTGACGACGCCGAGGTGTGCGAGCGCGCCGGTTTTCCGGTGGACTTGATTCCCGATTCGCCGTACAACTTCAAGATCACGACCGCCGACGACTTCCGGATCGCCGAGGCTCTTGCGCGTGAATTGCGGTGAAGCCGCTTCCATTTCAGTCGGATGCGGAGGTCGACGCCGCGATTCCCAAAGTCGTGGCGCATCTGCGCGGCGGAGGGCTGCTCGCCTATCCCACCGAGACGGTCTATGGTCTGGGCTCGCGCGCCGCGCAGGCGGACGTCGCCGCCCTGGCCACCATGAAGGGACGCGCCGCCAGCAAACCTTTCCTCCTCTTGATCAGCGATCGCGCGATGGCTGAAGCGCATGGGCTGGCGTTCAATGCGTCCGCGGATGCGCTGGCCCGGGCGTTCTGGCCTGGCCCGCTCACGCTGGTGCTGCCCGGGGGATCGGGCCGCCTGCCCGATCTCCTCCGCGGCCCGGACGGCGGGATCGCCGTGCGGTGGACCTCCCATCAGGCGATTGCGCGCCTCGTCGCGGCACTCGGCGAGCCGCTGACGTCGACGTCGGCAAACCTGCCCGGCCAGCCGCCGGGACCCGGGGCGGACGCCATCGCCCGCGACTTTGCGCCGGCGGTCGCCGCCGGGAAGCTGCTGGTGCTCGATGGCGGGGTGTTGGGGAACCGGCCCCCGTCCACCGTGGTTGACTGCACCAAGCCGCAGGCGCAAATCGTGCGGGAAGGAACGTTGAGCGTGCATGAGCTGCGCCGAGCGGTCGGCCGGCTCGCGCCATGATTCAAAACGTCTTATTCGTCTGCACCGGCAACATTTGCCGCAGCCCGCTCGCTGCGTCATTGCTCGAGCGCGGCCTCAAGGAGCGCGGGCTCGAAGTGACGGTGGCCTCGGCGGGCACCGGGGCCTGGGACGGCGCTCCGGCGTCCGAGGGTGCGTACCTCGTTGGTCTGGAGCGCGGCCTCGATCTCTCCGGTCATCGTGCCCGCCTGTTGACGCGGGAGCTCGTCGAGGGGGCCGACCTGATTCTCACCATGGCGCGCCATCATCGCGCGCGGGTAGATGAGCTGGGAGGCGAAGGGAAAGTCTTCGTGCTCGGCGAATACGCTGGGCGCGGCGGCGACGAGGTCAGCGACCCGTTTGGCGGCGACCTCGGCGTCTACCGCGACACCTGTCAGGAGCTCGAGACCCTCACGGCCGCGGTGGCCGACCGCCTCGCCGCTGAGAGCAAGCGTGGAGATCAGCGCTAAGACGCGTCTACTCGCGGTCATCGGCGATCCGGTGGCCCATTCCCTCTCTCCCGCGATGCACAACGCTGCGTGCCGCGCGCTCGGCCTCGATGCCGTCTACGTGGGGATGCGCGTGCCGGCGGACGCGTTGCCCGCGGTCGTCGCGATGCAAGTCGCGATCGGCGGGGCCGGCAACGTGACCGTCCCCCACAAGGAAGCGTTCGAAGGAGCCGTCTCGCGCAAAACGGATGTCTGCGCGCGCGTCGGCGCGTGCAATACGTTCTGGACCGAGGACGGAGACCTCGTCGGCGACAACACCGATGTGTTCGGCGTCATCACCGCGCTCGAGAAACTCGGCACAATTCACAGTGGAGAACGGTGGCTCGTGGTGGGAACGGGTGGATCGGCGCGTGCGACCGCCGTCGCCGCCGCCGATCACGGCGTGACACTCTTCGTGCGTTCGCGCGATGCCGGGCGTGCGACGGCCTTCGCCGCGTGGGCAAACGGCGCCGGCGCGGCGACCAGTGTCGCGCAGGGGCCCGTCGAGGTCGACGTGGCGATCAATGCGACGCCGCTGGGACTTGCGGGGCACGATCCACTCCCCGTGGACCTGAACCACATCCCCGGCGTCCAGCGCGCGCTCGACCTCGTGTACGCGCCGGGGGAGACGCGCTGGGTCCACGCGCTGCGCGAGCGCGGGATCGTTGCCGCCGATGGACGCGAGATGTTGGTGCAGCAGGGCGCCGCGGCATTCGAGCGCTTCTTTCCTGGAACCGACGCGCCGACGGAGGTGATGCGCGCCGCCGTGCAGCGCGCGCTTCGTGCTTAGTGCGGCCGTCGAACAGCTGCTGCTTCCGGCGGAATGCCTGGTGTGTCACGCACTGCTCACGCCGCGCGATGCACGCGGTGTCGTGTGCCCCGTCTGCCGCCAGCGCTGGCGCGCGGTGCGCCCGCCATGGTGCAATCGCTGCGGGCAGCCCGAGCCGCACTTCGGTCCTTGTCGTCTCTGTGCGACGTGGCCGCCGGCGTTGCATTCCGTGCGCTCGGCGGTCTGGTTGGAGGAAGGCGCCCGCCGGGCCGTGCACGCCCTCAAGTACGGAGGCCTGCCGCGGATCGCCGACGATTTGGCGGCCGCGATGGCTGGCGTGCGACCTCCGGCCGACGGTCCGTCGGCCTTGATCCCGATCCCCCTCGCGGCCAAGCGATTGCGCGAGCGCGGCTACAACCAAAGCGAAGTGCTCGCGCACGCGCTGGCCCGACAGTGGCGGATTCCGGTGCTTCTTGACGCGCTGGCTCGTACGCGGGAGACGCCGACGCAAACGGCGTTGACACCGGAGACGCGCCTGGCGAACGTGGCGGGGGCATTTGAAGTGCGAAATGCGACATTCGAAATGCGAAATGGAACTGCAAGCGTCAATTTCGCATTCCACATTTCCAATTTCGCATTAATCCTGGTCGACGACGTCTTCACCACGGGAGCTACGCTAGCCGAAGCAGCCCGTGCGCTAGAGCAAGCCGGCGCAACACGAGTCATGGGCGTGACGTTCGCCCGCGCCGCTATTCCAGCCTTCACCTAAGGGGAGAGACATGGCAGTTCGGGTAGGGATCAATGGGTTCGGACGCATTGGGCGCAACGTGGTGCGCGCGGCCAGCATGGCCAAGCAGACCGACATCGAATTCGTCGGCGTGAACGACATCACCGACACGAAGACGCTGGCGCACCTGCTGAAATACGACTCGGTCCACAAGCGTTTTCCAGGAACGGTCGAAGCCAAGGGCGACACGTTGGTCGTGAACGGCACAGCGATCAAAGTCTCCGCGATCAAAGAGCCCGAGAAGCTGCCCTGGAAGGAACTCGGCGTCGAGCTGGTCCTGGAAAGCACGGGCCGTTTCACCGACCGCGATAACGCCAGCAAGCATCTGACCGCCGGGGCAAAGAGGGTCGTGATCTCCGCACCCGCCAAGGGTGAAGACATTACGATCTGCATGGGCGTCAATCACGAGAAGTACGATCCCGCCAAACACACGATCGTCTCGAATGCGTCATGCACGACCAACTGCCTCGTTCCGGTCGTGAAGGTCGTGATGGACAATTTCGGGTTCAAGCACGGCTTCATGACGACGGTGCACAGCTATACCAACGACCAGCAGATCCTCGACCTGCCGCACAAAGACTTGCGTCGCGCGCGCGCGGCAGCGTTGAGCATCATCCCGACGACGACTGGCGCCGCAAAGGCAACCGGCCTCGTGATCCCGGAAGTGAAGGGCAAGATTGACGGCATCTCGCTGCGCGTGCCGACGCCCGACGTGTCGGTCGTCGAGCTCATCGCCGACGTGGAGAAACCGACCACCGTCGAAGCCGTCAACGCGGCGTTCAAGAAGGCAGCCGCTTCCGGTCCGCTCAAAGGGATTCTCGACACGAGCGATGAACCGCTCGTCTCGACCGATTACATCGGCAACCTCTACTCGAGCGTCGTGGACACGATGTCGACGGCGGTGATCGACGGCACGCTGGTACACGTCTCCTCGTGGTACGACAACGAGATGGGCTACTCGGCGCGCTGCGTGGACCTGCTGGCCTACATCGGAACGCGGCGTTGAACAAGAGAAGCCTGCGGGACCTCCCCCCGCAGGCCCTGGACGGCAAGCGCGCGCTGGTGCGGGTCGATTTCAACGTCCCCCTCAAGAACGGCAAGGTCACCGACGACACGCGGCTGCGCGCGTCGCTGCCAACGATTCGCTATCTCCGCGACAAGGGTGCCCGAGTCGTACTGCTGTCACACCTCGGCCGGCCCAAGGGTGGTCCCGATCCGCAGTACTCGCTGAAGCAAGTCGTCCCCAATCTCGAAACACTGCTCGGCGCGCCGGTCGAGTTCATTCCCGACCCGGCCACCGGTGCGGTGGTGACGCGGCGGCTGCCGCGCGGCGGCGTCGCGCTGGTCGAGAATACGCGGTTCTGGCCCGGTGAGGAAAAGAACGATCCCGATCTCGCGAAGACGTTCGCGGCGCTCGGCGATCTCTATGTGAACGACGCGTTCGGGTCGGCACATCGCGCGCACTCGTCCACCGCCGCGGTCGCGCATCTGCTCAAGCCCGCGGTCGCCGGGTTTCTGATGGAGAAGGAGCTGCAGTATCTCGGCGACTTGCTCCGCGATCCGAAACATCCCTTCGTCGCCGTGCTGGGCGGCGCCAAGATCTCCGGAAAGATCGACGTCATTCGCTCGCTGCTCCCGCGCGTGGATGAGCTGCTCATCGGCGGCGCGATGGCGTGCACCTTCTTCGCCGCCATGGGGTTCGAGGTCGGAACGTCGCTCGTCGAGCCCGATCGTATCGCGCTGGCCAAGGAGCTGCTCGCTTCGAGCGGCAAGAAGCTGATCCTGCCCCGCGGCGGCGTGATCGCGCCGTCGCTGGAACAGGCGAGTGAGAACCGGTCCGTCGCGGCCGATGCGATCCCCAAAGGCTGGGCCGTCTACGACATCGACGCCGCGACGCAGCACGACTATCGGGCCCGGCTGCTGCGTGCGAAGACGATCTTCTGGAATGGTCCGATGGGCGTCTTCGAGACGCCCCCGTTTGATGCCGGCACGCGCGCCATCGCGACCGCCTTGGTCGAAGCCGGAAAGAAGGGAGCGGTGACGGTCGTCGGGGGCGGGGACTCCGTTGCGGCGGTCTCGGGGCTGGAAGATCAGCTCACGCACGTCTCCACCGGCGGCGGCGCATCGCTCGAATTCCTGGAAGGGAAGGAATTGCCGGGCGTGGCGGCATTGGAGGATGCGTGAGAGCGTTGCTGTTTGCCGCCAACTGGAAGATGAACGTCGGGCCTGCCGAAGCGCGGAGCTATCTCGCGACTTTCCTCACAGCGTATCCCCCCCAGCCGAACCGCCAGGTATGGTTTTTCCCCCCGGCGGTTTCACTGGAGGCTGTTGCGACGGCACTCGGCACCAGAAGCGACCTGCGCGCCGGCGTGCAAGATGTGTATTGGGAGCCGAAGGGCGCCTTCACCGGCGCGACGTCACCAACCCTCGCCGCCCAGGCCGGCGCCAAAGCCGCGCTGATCGGACATTCCGAGCGCCGTCACGTGTTCGGCGAGACCGACGAGCAAACCGGTAAGAAGCTCAAAGCCGTGGTAGGCGCCGGCCTCCACCCCATCCTGTGTGTCGGCGAAGCGCTCGCGCAGCGCGACGCCGGCGAAACGTTGACGGTCGTGCGGCGGCAGCTGCAAGCGGCAATCGGTGACCGGGTAGACGTCCCGGTGACGATCGCCTACGAGCCGGTCTGGGC
>JBKPDZ010000118.1:0-16578 GCA_046728135.1 Gemmatimonadota bacterium
CTACGGGCTCGAAGAGGGCAGCGAGGCGATGACGCTCGAGAAGATTGGCGCGCTGATGGGCGTCACGCGGGAACGCATCCGCCAAATCAGAGAACGGGCGTTCGAGAAGCTCCGCGAGTCGCCGGATGGGAAGGCGCTCAAGGGCTTCTGGCGAGCCGCCTAGACGTCGAGGAAGACGCCCAGAGGCCCGAGAGGCTGAGGGGATGTGAGCCGTGAGGGGTCGGGAAATCAAATTCCTGACCCCTCATGGTTTCCAGGCTACTATATAGTATGGCCGCGCCCATCCATCTCGCCCGCGATCTCGCCGGTATCGTCGGCACAAGACACGTCCGCGAAACGCGTGCCGAGCGGGTGACCTACTCGATGGACGGTCTGACCACGCATCGTCGAGTTCCCGATCTCGTTGTGCTTCCCGGTTCCCGAGAAGAAGTCATTGCCGTCGTGCGGTTGCTCGCCGCGCTCGGCGTGCCGTTCGTGCCGCGCGGTGCAGGGACTGGGCTGTCGGGCGGGGCGCTCGCCGACGAGGGCTCCGTGCTCCTCGTGCTGACGCGGCTCAATAGAATCCTCCAGATAGACAAGGACAACAGGCGCGCTGTCGTCGAGCCCGGTGTCGTCAATGCGAAGCTCGGCGCCGCGGCGACACCGCACGGTCTCCAGTACGCGCCCGATCCGTCCAGTCAAAGCGCCTGCACCATCGGCGGGAACGTCGCCGAAAACGCCGGGGGGCCGCATTGCCTCAAGTATGGCGTCACGGCAAACCACATCCTCGCGCTCGAGGTGCTGCTTGCCGATGGCTCCCTCGTCGAGCTCGGCAGTCCGGGTGGCGAGCCGTGGGGACCCGATCTCGTCGGCTTGTTCGTCGGCTCGGAGGGCAACTTTGGCGTCGCGACGAGAATCACGGCGCGCCTGACGCCATTGCCGCGCGCGATCCGAACGCTGCTCGCCGACTTCAGCAGCATCAGAACCGCCGGCGAAGCCGTGTCGGCCATCATCGCGGCCGGGATCGTGCCGGCAGCGCTCGAGATGATGGATCAGTCCTGCATCTGTGCCGTGGAGGACTCGGTGTACGCCGCCGGGTACCCGCGTGATGCGGCCGCCGTGCTGCTGGTCGAGATCGACGGCCGCAATGCGGAAGCCGTCGTCGCGGAGACCGACGCGGTGACCGAGATTCTGCGAAAATCCGCAGCCCGATCCGTGCGATCCGCGGCGAGCGAGGCGGAGCGCGAGCGGCTCTGGCAGGGCCGCAAGAAGGCCTTTGGGGCGATGGGACGGCTGTCGCGCGATCTCGTCGTCCAGGATGCCGTCGTCCCCCGCTCCGCCCTCCCTCAGGTTCTCGAGACGATCTGTACGATCGCGAAGAACTATGGACTGGTGGTCAGCAACGTCTTTCACGCCGGGGACGGCAACCTCCACCCCAACATCTCGTTCGATGCGACCGACGCCGCCGTCAAGCACAGCGTGGAGGCAGCGAGCGGTGAGATCATGGCCACGTGCATCGCAGCGGGGGGAACGATCACTGGCGAACATGGGGTGGGAATCGACAAGCTCAGGTATATGCCGCTGATCTTCGACGCGGAGTCGCTCGGGGCGATGCACGCGGTGCGGCGGGTGTTCGATCCGGAGGAGCGGGTGAACCCCGGAAAAGTGGTGCCCGTGCATGCGTGCCGGGAGTGGACATCAAGTCGAAATGCGAAATTCGAAATGCGAAACGACGCCAGAAGGTTCAATTCCGCATTGCGCATTTCGCATTCCGCACTCGAGCCGGCTCCATGACGATTCTCGAAAAGGTCACCGCGCTACTGGGGGAAGGAGCGGTACTCGAGGCAGGACAGGACCGTGTCCCCCGCGTCGCCCCCGGTTCCCCGGACGCTGTCGCCCTCCTGCTCGGCACCGCGCACCAGGAGGGCTGGCGCGTGCGGATCGAGGGCGCTGGCACCTGGCTCCAGAGTGACGCGCCGGCCGACCTCGCGCTCACGACCCGCCGGCTCGATCGGATCCCCGCGATCGAACCGTCGGACCTGACGGCGACCGCGGAGGCGGGTATCGGCCTCGATCAACTGCGCCAGCAGCTCGCCGATCGCGGTGCCTGGCTCGCGGTCGATCCGCCAGGATTGGCGGGGCGCACGCTCGGCTCCGTCGTTGCCACCGCGACCGCCGGCCCGCTGCGGCACGGCTTCGGACCGATCAAGGACCATTTGCTCGGCGTCACGTTCGTGACCGGCGACGGGCGCATGGTACAAAGCGGCGGGCGTGTCATGAAAAACGTCGCCGGCTACGATCTCACGCGTCTGCAGGCTGGCGGCTTCGGGGCGTTCGGCGTGATCGTCCTCGTTCATCTGCGACTGCGCACGCTGCCGCGCGCCGACATCACCTACGTGCTCGAGGGCGCGCGCGAAGATCTCACGCAGGTCGGGGAGGATATCGCGGCCGCCGGCCTCACGCCCGCCGCACTGGAGCTCGTGTCGCCCGCCCTCGCGCGGCGCGAGCGCTGGGTCCTGGCGGTGCGGCTCGCGGGATCGCCGGCGCTCGTCGCGGCAGACGAAGCCGGCCTGGGCGCCGCGAGTGGCGGCGGCCGCTTCAGCCCGCTGCGGGCCGAGGAAGCGCACGCATTCTGGATGCGACTGGCGGAGGGGTTCGCGGTCCGTCCGGTGACCTTCCGCATCGGCGGCGTGCCCACCGCGAGCGACGAGCTGCTCGATCTGTTACAGCACCAGCTCGGGGACGAATGGATCTCGGCATCGCCGGCGGCGGGTGCCATCCGCTGGACCGGTGACGCGAGCGTCGATCGCCTGCAGCGGCTGCGCCGCACGCTCGCCGGTCTCGAGGTGCCACTTACGCTCGAGCGCGCCGCGTGGCCGCTGCGTGGTGCCGTCGGTCACTTCGGGGCGTATCGTGAGGGGGTCGGCCCACTCATCGCGGGCCTGCGCCGCACGTTCGATCCTGGAGGTGCGCTCGTCGTCGCCATAGAAGGCACATGACGGGAGGAGGACGGGGAGGATTCGAAGGGCTGGACGCGTGCGTGCACTGCGGGTTTTGCCTTCAAGCTTGTCCGACGTTTCTTGCCACCGGAGATGAATCCGATTCACCGCGGGGCCGCATCGAGCTGATGCGGGGGCTCGAGCGCGGCGACATCGCCGTGACCGACGCCGCCCTCGTGTATCATCTGGATCGTTGCCTGGGTTGCCGGGGGTGTGAACCCGTATGCCCCTCCGGCGTGCAGTACGGTCGCGGCCTCGAAGCCGCGCGCGGCCGGCTCACGGCCGCGCGCGGCGTCTCGCGACTCACACGCCTGGCGCTGTGGGCGCTGACGGCCCCTGGGGTGAGCGGACCTGTCTACCGGTTTGCGCGCCTGCTGAGAGCAGTGTTACCGCGGGGAATCGCGGGCTGGGGACGGTTGCGGTTTGCCCTGGGAATGTTGGCGGCGACGAAATACGACGGTAGGGGACGGTATGGGACGGTAAGAGACGGTAAGGGTAAGCGCTCACCTACCGTCCCTTACCGTCCCTTACCGTCCCTTACCGTCCAGCTTTTTCGCGGCTGCGTCATGGAGGGCCTCTTCTCTCATGTGCACGATGCTACCGTGCGCACCTTAGGGGTGAATGGCTACCACGTCCAGGAAATCCGCGGGCAGGTCTGCTGCGGCGCCCTCCATGCGCACGCCGGATTGCTCGACGAGGCGCGGGCACTGGCGCGGTCCAACGTCGCCGCGTTCGGCGACGGCGCTGAGCCGATCGTCGTGAACAGCGCGGGCTGCGGAGCGCTGATGAAGGACTATGGGCACTTACTGGGCGACGCGCGCAGCGCACGATTCGCCACCCGGGTGCGCGACGTGACCGAGTTACTGGATCCACCGGCACCGGGAGCCCCGCTCGATTTGCACGTCGCCTACGATCCACCGTGTCACCTCATACACGCGCAACGCATCGTTACTCAGCCGCTCAAGTTGTTCGCGGCGATTCCCCTGCTCGAGCTCGTGCCGGTTGCCGGCGCCTCCGAATGTTGCGGCAGCGCCGGACTCTTCACGCTGCTCGAGCCGGAGATGTCCCGCGCCGTGCTCAAAACAAAACTCGAGCGCATTCGCGCCGCGGCGCCGCAAGTTGTGGCGACCGGAAATCCTGGCTGCATCATGCAGCTCGGCGCCGGGCTCGCGGCCGCGCGGGTTCCGGCGCGCGTGCGCCATCCGGTCGAGCTGCTCGACGCATCGTACCGCGCCGCCGGGCGCTACGAATGACCGCGGGCGCACTCCCCCGCCCCCCCCGCCCCCCCCGCCCTCCCCGGCGCGTCACGACGCCCGACGGCGTGGACCTCGCCCTGCACCGGCTGCGCGCCTACCGCGATGGCCGGCCCGCGGTGCTCCTCGTACACGGCGCGTTCACCAACCATCGCCTGTGGCTGCATTCCGCCGATGGCTCCTCACCCGGCGGCCTGGCGCATTTTCTGAGTGCTGCGGGTTTGGACGTGTGGCTCGCCGACCTGCGGCACCATGGCGAGAGCGCACGCGAACCGCGGCGCGGGGCCTGGACGTTCGAAGACTGGGTGCTCCAAGACACGCCGACCCTGGTCGCGCGCGTGCGCGAGGAAACCGACGGCGCGCCGCTCGCCTGGCTGGGACACTCGGCAGGCGGGGCGGCCGGTCTGTGCTGGCTCGCACGCGTAGCCGCAGCCGCGCCGCTGCGCGCCATCGTCACGCTCGGGACCCCAGGCCCGCGGCGACTCGGCCCGGTGCGGCGCACGTTGGCAGCCGCCACCATCGCCCTGTCCCGCGCACTGGGGCGATTCCCGGCCCGCGCGCTGGGTTTTGGCAACGAGGACGAAGCGGCGGAGATCATCGCCGAATGGATGGAGTGGAACGTGCGGGGCGTCTGGCGCGGTACCGATGGCTTCGATTACTTCGCCGGCTTGGCGGCGTTGAGCACACCATATCTCGGCGTCGCCGGCGGATCCGATCGGATCTTTGCGCCACCACCAGCGTGCCAGCAGGTCGTCGATCGCGTCGGCGCCATCCACAAGACGCTCGCGGTCGCGCCGGGATTGTCGCATCGTGGACTCGTGTTGAGCGAGCGTGCCCGGACGACGTGCTGGCCCACCATCGTCGCGTGGCTGAAGGAGACGCTATGATCGAAGCCGTGCTGTTCGATTTCAACGGCGTGCTGGTCGACGATGAGCCCCAACATTGTTGGGCGCTGCAGCGCGTCCTCGCCGATGAAGGCATCACCCTGACGCGCGAGCAATACTACGCTCAGTACCTCGGCCTGGACGATCGCAGCGGGTTCATGGAGGCCTATGGCCGAGCCCAGCGCACCCTCACCACCGAGCTCCTGAAGTATCTCGTGGAGAAAAAGTCCAAGCTGTACCTGGAGCTCGTCGCAACCTCGTTGCGCATGGTGGCTGGTGCCCTGGAATTCGTCCGCGACGCCGGCCGACAATTCCGGCTGGCGATCGTCTCCGGCGCGCTCCGACAGGAAATCGACGCGGTCCTGCGCCGCACGGACTGGGGGCTCGCCGACGGCTTCGAGACCATCATCGCCGCCAATGACGTTCCGCGGAGCAAGCCGGATCCCGCCGCCTACCTTGCGGCGCACGACGCGCTGAACAAACGCCGACCGATCGCCCCTGAACGTTGCGTCGTCATCGAGGATTCTCTGCATGGTCTCGCCGCGGCGCGTGCAGCGGCGATGCCCTGCGTGATGCTGAGCACGAGCCACTCCTCGCAAACGCTACAGGGACACGGGGCCGCGCTGGTCTGGGACTCGCTCGCGGGGCACCGCGCGAACGAGCTCGCCCACCTATGAGCGATGTCTTCCCCACCGCTCCACCCGCGACGGTGACCCGGCTGGAGCAAGACGCCATGCCCGCCGAGATCGTCGACCGCCTGCGGGCGGGCGCAATTGTCGCACGCGCCGACGTCGGTGTCATCGATCTCACCGCGGGAAGCGGCGCGGGCGCCGTCACGTGCTTTCAAGGCCTGCTGACGAACGATCTCGAGAAGCCGGGCGACGGCGCGTTCGTCTACGGCGCTTTGCTCACGCCCAAAGGGATGATCGTGGTGGACGGCTGGGCGGCGCGCCTCGGATCGCGTGTGCGGTACACCGTTCCGGGCGAAGGTCGTGACAGGGCCCTGGCGATTCTGCAACGCGCCGTGCCGCCGCGGCTCGCCCGCTCCACGGATCGCACGGAGGACACGGCCGTGCTGCGCCTCGCCGGCGCACATGCCGTCGCGGTGATGGGGGCGGCGGGCATGCCCGTTCCGAACGTCGCCAATCGGGTCATGGAGGGCTCGACACACGGGGCGGCCATCGAGGTGGCGCGCACGAGTGATGTGGCGCCATTCCTCTTTCAGGTGACCACGGCCACGGACCATATCGAGTCAATCCGGAGACGTCTGGTCGAGGCTGGTGCCTACGCTGCCACTGCCGATGCCCTCGAGCTCGCCCGTATCCTGGCGGGCTGGCCGCGACTCGCTTCGGAAGTCGACGAGAAGACCATCCCCCAGGAAGTCCGCTTCGACGAGATCGGCGGCGTGTCGTATACCAAAGGCTGCTACACGGGCCAGGAGACCGTGAGCCGCTTGCACTTTCGCGGGCACGCGAACCGGCAACTGCGTGGGCTCCTCTTCGAGTCTGATCCGCCGGCGGCGCCGGCGAGCGGCTGGAGCGCGGTCACCCACGATGCGCAGGACGTGGGTCGCGTGACGAGCATCGCCTGGCTCCCCGACGGCGGCGGCTCCGTCCTCGGCCGCTGGATCGGCCTGGCAATGGTGCGTCGAGAAGTGCCCGTCGGCGCGACCGTGCGCGCGGCCGGGCGCGAAGCCCGCGTCGTCGAACTGCCGTTCGACGCCCCGCGCGTCACACCGGCGTGACGGTTCTCGTCACCGGCGGCGCGGGACTCGTCGGCACACACGTGCTCGACGCGCTGCGGGCACGGGGCGAGCGTCCCCGGGCGCTGGTGCGGGAGCGCTGGCGAGCCGTGGTCGAGTCGTTCGGAGCCGAGGCCGTCGTTGGCGATGTCACCGATGCCAGCTCGTGGCAACGGGCCGCGGACGGCGTGCAGGCAATCATCCACGCGGCGGCGCTCGTCACGTCACACGATTCGTTCGAGGAATACACACGGGTCAATGTCGGCGGCACGCGGCTCGCGATCGAGGCCGCGCGGCGAACGGGTGCGCGGCTCGTTCATGTCTCGACCGCCGCCGTGTACGGCCGCGCCGCCGTCTACAAGATCCGGGACCAACGCGTCACGGAGGATTATCCGTTCCAGCCGCTTCCACCTTCGGATTTTTATGCGCGCAGCAAGCGGGCCGCTGAGCAACTGGTGCAGCAGCAGGCGGCGCGCGGCGACCTGTCGGCGATCGCCATACGGCCCAATGTCATCTACGGCGAGCGAGACGCGGTGTTCACCCAGCGCTTGATCACGAACCTGCGGCGCAGCTTCCTGCCACTGATCGGTCCCGGCAGGAACCACCTGTCGTGCGTGTATGCCGGCAATGTCGCGTCGGCGATTCTCGCCGCACTGGACGCTCCGCTCGGACCTGGATTCAGAGCCTACAACGTCACGCGCGACGCCCCGCCCCTGCTCACGCAGCGCGAGTTTTTCATCGCTTTCGCCGAGGCGCTCGGATTACGGCCGTTTCGCATCCGGCTTCCCGCGTCGCTGCTGCAGACCGGGGTGATCGTGTGGCGCACGCTGTTGCATCTGGTGATGCCCAGCCGCTACTCGGCGCTCGGCAACGCGGCGATGTCGTTCATCCTCGGCGAGAATCCCTACCCGATCGATCGGATTCGCAACGAGCTCGGCTGGACGCCGCCCTTCGATACGCCGACAGCGATCCAGCGGTCAGTGCGAAAATAAAAAGCCCGGGCGGCGCCCGGGCTTGATGACTCAGTTACGCCGCGTCGCTTAGGGGCGACGGGTCCGTGGACGCGTGGTGGTGGGGTGCGTCGTGGTGGTGGTAGTGGTAGTGGTAGTGGTAGTGTGCGTCGTGTCGGCAGTCTTTTTGGTCGTGTCGGCCGCAGGCGCCATCATCTTCATCGAGTCCGCCATCTTCATGGAGTCGGCACGCATGGTCTCGCCAGTATTGCTCTGCTGCGCCTTCTTGCACGCGCCTGCGGCCATGACGGTGAGTGCCACGGCCAATGCGATACGCTTCATGCGAGCTCCTGTTGAGGTTCGGGTAGGGGAGACGGCGAAACGTACATAGGGGACCAGTACAGTCAAGCATCGCTAAGTTATAGGAATCATGCTGCGTTCTGATCGTCGTACGTTTTTGAGCTTCGTCTCGTCGGTCGCCGGATGGATGGCGCTGCGACAGCGTGAGCCACAGCAACCCGTCATCGACGTCCGTCCCACCGCGCTCTTCCAACAGCCCGAGGGCCGCAGGAATCTCGTGCGCATCACGGTCTCAGGTGTCAACGCGCCGGCGGCGCGCGCGCGCGTGACGGACCGGCACGGCGCGCTCGTCGGGACCGCGGGACTGTTGCCCGCATCTGGAGGTCCCGCGTTGAGCGGCGAGGTCTGGGTGCCGCTCTCGGAGCCTGCGGATTTTCAGATCGACGTGGAAGTGGGACGCGATCGCGCCGCGCGCCGGCGCCTGCGGCTCACCCCCGCGAAGCGCTGGACCGTCTACTGGCTCTCCTCGATTCACACCGACGTCGGGTACACCGACCTGCAGGAACGCACACTCGAGATTCATCGCAGGAATCTCGATGCGGCGCTCGCCTGGATGACGACACATCGCGATTTTCACTTCACGGCAGAGTGCGCGCTGCAGGTGCTGTCGTATCTGGAGAATCGCTCGCCCGACGCAAGCGATGCGCTCGTGCAGGCGATTCAGGGCGGCAGGATCGGCTGGCAGGCGCTGTTCGCCAACATGCTGACGGGCATCCTCGATCATGAGACGTACGCGCGCCTCGTGTGGCCCGCGGGCAAACTCGCGCGCGAGCGTGGCCTGACGTTTCTCTCGGCGCAGATAACCGATGTGCCCGGACAACCGTTGACCTTCCCGCTCCTGCTCGCGGCCAGTGGCGTGAAGTATCTCGCCAGCGGTCCGAACCCCGAGCGCGCCGCGCCGCTGTTGCCGGCCGGTCCGGCGACCGGGGGGGAGTCGGGGAGCACCGCGGGCACCGCCTATCCACAGCTCTACTACTGGGAAGGTCCCGACGGCAGTCGCGTCCTGCACTGGCGCGCGCATCACTATGGCGACGGTACGCGCTTCGGCTTCGACGTCGGCCCGGACGAGATGGGCCATCGGCTTTCCGAGTGGCTCCTCAATCAGCCCGCGTTTCTCGCGCAGACCTGGCCGTACGACACCGTGCTGCTTTACGGTGCCGATTGGCACGACAATGCCCTAATGAAAGAAGCGATGGTGGCCAACGTCCAGGAGTTCGGCCGTCGCTTTACGTGGCCTCGGATCGTGCCGGGCCGCGCGGAGGACTTCTTCCGCGATGTCGAACGCCGCTATGGGACGAAGATTCCGGTGCGCCGCGGCGACACTGGGCTCTACTGGGAAGACGGCGCCGCCTCGACCGCCGCCCAGCTGGCGGCGTATCGGTCGGCGCAGCTCGCGGCGCGTGCCACAGAGATCCTCGCGCTCTGGGATGACCGCATCGAGCCGCGTGATGATGATGCGGTCCAGCGGCGTCAGGGCCGCGCCGACGCGCGGGCCGCGATGTGGCGTGACTTGCTCCTCTTCGGCGAGCACACCTGGGGCGCCGACGAAAGCGTCGCAGATCCGACCTCGCGGCAGACCGTCGCGCAGTGGGAGTACAAGCGGCGCTTCATCGACGCCGGTGGGGCTGCCGCGCGTGATTTGCTGGGCGACGGCTTGCTCAGGCTCGGGCGCGCCACGCAATCGGGCCGCGGGCGACTGGTGTTCAACGCAGGAACGTGGGAGCGTACCGATGTAGCCCGCGTCCCGGGCGGCGCGGGCAAACGGCTCGCGAGCGATGGGGCCGAACTACCATCCGTCGACCTCGCCGACGGTGACGCGTTGGTCCTGGTGCGCGGGGTGCCGGCCCTCGGCTATCTCACACTGAGAGAAGCAGATGGCGAGCCACGGCCGCCCACCGCCGACGGCGAGGCTCTCGCAGCCAAGGCCGGCGGGTTTACGGTGCAACTCGATCCTGCGACCGGCGCGATCCGCTCGCTGACAGGCCCCGACGGCAAGGAACGCGTAAAGCTGTCAGACTGGTCCGGGCTGAATCAACTGGTCTACGCCCGCGGTGGTGAGCACAGCGCCATGTGGACCTCAGGTGATCGCGACGACCTCAGGAATCCGCCGCAGCTCGCGCTCACGCAAGCGAAATTCGGTCGCTGTCATCGCGAGCGGCTCCCCGGGATCGGCGTCCGGCTCATCGTGGAGCGAGCGCTGGAAGGATTCCCTTCGATCACATCGATCGTAACGCTCTATGACGAGCTGCCCTGGGTCGACATCGAGAACCGCATCACCAAGACGGCGACGCTCGCGAAAGAAGCGCTCTACGTGGCCTTTCCTTTCGCCTTCACGAAACCGACGGTCGAGGTGGAAGTGCCGCTGGGCCGGATGACCGTCGAAAGCGATCAGCAACCCGGCAGCTGTCGCGATTGGTATTGTCACGCGCACTGGGTGTGGTTGCACGAAGCCACTGACGGAGTGCTGTGGAGCGGGCCGGATACGCCGCTGTTCACGCTCAACGATCTGTTTCGTGGCGCCTGGCGCCGCAGCATCGTCCCGGATGGGACGCTGTTCGCTTACGCGATGAACAACTACTGGCATACGAACTACGCGGCATCACAGGATGGCGCGGTGACGTTCCGTTTTCGGATCTCGCTGCTCGCGCCGGGCGACGCAGCCGAGCCGGTGCGCCGCGGGTGGGCCGCCTGCGATCCGCTCTACGTGAGCCCGTCGTACACCAACCAGACGCCCGGTCCGCTGATCGCGAAGGATCGCGCGCTCTTCTTCGCCGACAAGAACGTGATGATTGCGGGCGCGAAGCCCGCGGACGATGGTGACGGCGTCATCGTCAAGTTGCTCGACATCGCCGGTCTCGCGCGCGCCGTCGGACTCTGGCCCGCCGCGTTCGCCTTCAAGCAGGCGCGACGCACAAATCTCGTCGAGCAGAATGGAGGCGGGGGGCCGATCACGGTCGGCAGCGATGGACGGACGCCCGTCGACCTCGCCGCGTGGGGTGTCGCCGCCGTTCGACTCTCTTTAGCTCCTGAGGGCTCCTGAACGGCACAGGCCGGCGCGAAGTCGAGTTTGCTCCGAAGGACGCGCTGCTGCGGGACGATGTCCGCACCCTCGGAGCTCTGGTCGGAGACGTCCTGCGCGAGCAATGTGGCGACGCATTCTTCCAGCTCGTCGAGCGGGCACGCCACGCCGCGATTGCCGGAGCGGATGACGAGCTGCATGCGCTGGTGAAAGGATTGCCGGCGCAGGGCGCCGAAACACTGATCCGTGCCTTCGCCACGTATTTCGAAGTCGTCAATCTCGCCGAGCGTATTCACCGGATCCGCCGACGGCGTGACTATCTGCGCGCAGCCGCCGACCCGCAGGAGGGCAGCGTGCGGGCGACGGTCGCACAACTCGCCGCCGCCGGGTTGACACCGCAGCAAGCTACCGCGCTGCTACAGCGGCTCCGCTTCGAGCCCGTCTTCACGGCCCACCCCACCGAAGCGACGCGCCGCACGCTCCTCGAAAAGGAGCAGGTGATCGGCCGGTTGCTCGTCGAGCGGCTCGACCCGTCGCGCACACCCGAAGAAGAGCGCGCCGCCCTGGCGCGGATCCGCGAAGAAGTCACGACCGCCTGGCAAACCGATCCCAATCCGTTCGCGCGTCCCACCGTGATGGACGAGCTCGAGAATGTGCTCTTCTATCTGACGGATGTCGTATATCGCGTCGTCCCGCCCTTCTACGAAGAGCTGGAGCAGGCCGTGCGCGGCACGTACGACATCCAGGTCCCGAGCCGAGCGGTCCTGCGCTTCGGCTCCTGGGTCGGCGGCGACATGGACGGCAACCCCAACGTGGGCGGCGACACGCTGCGCGCCGCATTCGCGCGGCAACGCGACCTCGTGCTGGCGCTCTACCGCCGTGAGGCCGCTGAGTTGGCGCGCCGGCTATCACAATCAGGGGGCCGAACCGGTGTCAGTGACGCGGTGCGCGAGCGCATCGCAGCCTACGTCGCCCAGTTCCCCAAGGCGCTGGCCGCGATTCCGACGCGCTATCACGACATGCCGTATCGTGTCCTGTTCACGCTCATCGCGGCACGACTCGACACAACGCGACGCGATGAGCCAGCCGGTTATGGAGCCGCCGCCGACCTCGAGCGCGATCTCGGCGCCGCCATCGCGAGCCTGCGGGCGCACCGCGGTGAGCACGCGGGACTGTTCGGCGTGCAGCGGCTGTTGCGTCGCGTCGAGACGTTCGGTTTTCACCTGGCCACGATCGACGCCCGCCAACACGCGGGCGTTCACCGTGCCGTACTGGCGACCCTGCTGCGCGACCCCGATTGGAGCGCACGCAGTCCCGACGATCGTCTCGCGCGGCTGCGCCGCGTGCTCGAACGGGGGGAGGACCCGGTAGGGCCGCCCGACGCCGAGGCGACGCGCACCCTGGATGTCTTCAAAGCGATCGGCGAGTGCCGCGCGCGCTACGGTGACATGGCGGTGGGTCCCTACATCATCAGCATGGCCGAGGGAGCGGACGACGTGCTCGCGGTATTGGTTCTCGCGCGCTGGGGGGGATTGGGACAGGCCGGATTGACGCTCGACGTCGCACCGCTGTTCGAAACCGTAGCCGATCTCGAGAACGCCGCACGCATCATGCGGTCGCTGTTCACAGACCAGTATTACCGCGCTCACCTCTCGAAACGCGGCATGCAGCAGATGGTGATGATCGGTTATTCCGACAGCAACAAGGACGCCGGAATCGGCGCGGCCCGTTGGGCGCTGTACCGAGCGCAGCTGGGGCTCGTCGAAACCGCGCAACGGTCGAGCGTCGAGCTCACCTACATACAAGGGCGGGGTGGAACGGTCAGCCGCGGCGGTGGGAGAATCGCGAGCGCGATCCTGAGCGCCCCGGCCGGCGCGGTGCGAGGACGGTTCCGCGTCACCGAGCAAGGCGAAGTCATCAACGCGAAGTACGGCTTGCGCGGCATCGCGATGCGCACGCTGGAGCAGACCGTGAGCGCCGTTGCACTCGCGACCGCCCTGCCGCGCTCGCCCGATGCGCGCGAGAGCGACTGGACCGGCATCCTGGACGACCTCGCGCGGGACAGCCGGGCGGCCTATCGCGCCCTGGTTTTCGATGACCCGCGCTTCCTCGAGTACTTTCGGCTCGCGACGCCGATCGACGTCATCCAGCGCATGCACATCGGGAGCCGGCCGGCGGCGCGTGACACCGGCGACGAACGTGGGGAGCTCGAGCGGCTGCGCGCGATTCCGTGGGTGTTCGCCTGGACGCAGAGCCGCCACTTGCTCCCAGGCTGGTATGGGCTCGGGACGGCACTGGATCGTGCGGCGGCGCGCTACGGCACGGCAACGCTCGACGAGATGGTGCGCGACTGGCCGTTCCTGCGCACGCTCATCGACGACGTCGAGATGGTGCTCGCCACGGCCGATCTCTCGATCGCGGCGCGATACGCGCGCCTGGCTGGCGACCACGGCGCGCGGGTCTTCCCGGCGATCCGCGCCGAGTTCGATCGCACGGTGGCCCACGTGCTCGCCCTGAAGCGCGAGCAGGCGCTGCTCGACTCCGATCCCGCGCTGCAGCGCTCGATCCTGCTCCGCAATCCGTATGTCGATCCCATGAGTCTGTTACAGATCGATCTCCTGGAGCGGTGGCGCGCGGCGGGGCGGCCGGATGATGAAGTGTTCCGGGCGCTGATGGCAAGCGTGCGTGGCATTGCGCAAGGGTTGCAGAGCACAGGCTGAAAGGTTTAACGTCGAGCCATGACACAACCGACGACGTTAGGTGAGCTGAAGCGGACGGAGTGGGCGGCGCCCGCGCGCCGGCAGCGCACCGTCAAAGACGAACTGCGGGAAAACCTGATCTGTCTGCTCGAGAACGGCTCGCCGCTGTTCCCGGGCATCGTGGGATACGAGGAAACCGTCCTGCCGCAGCTCGTGAACGCCATTCTCTCACGCCACAACTTCATCCTGCTCGGCCTGCGCGGACAGGCGAAAAGCCGGATCCTGCGACAGCTCGTCACACTGCTCGACGAAGAGATCCCCATCATCGCCGGCAGCGAGGTCAACGACGATCCGTTCGATCCCATCTCCAAGTACGGCCGCGAGCTCATTGCCGAGCGCGGCGAAAGCACGCCGATCGCGTGGCTGCCGCGCGAGCTGCGGTTCGTCGAGAAGCTGGCGACACCCGATGTCACGATCGCCGATATCATCGGCGACGTCGATCCGATCAAGGCGGCTCGCGGCGGGCACCTGCTGTCGGACGAGCTCACCATGCACTTTGGGCTGCTGCCGCGCGCCAATCGCGGCATCTTCGCCGTCAACGAGCTGCCGGACCTCGCCGGCAAGATCCAGGTCGGCCTGTTCAACATCATGCAGGAAGGCGACGTCCAGATAAAAGGCTATCCGGTGCGGTTGAACCTGAACGTAGCGCTGGTTTTCACCGCAAACCCGGAGGACTACACGGCGCGCGGCAAGATCATCACGCCGCTCAAGGACCGCATCGGTTCCGAGATCACCACCCACTACCCGCTGACCGTGGAGCTCGGCGCGGCGATCACCCAGCAGGAAGCTTGGATCGACCGCAACGGCGGCAACAACCGGTCCATCCGGATCCCCGATTTCATGGCCGAGCTGATCGAACGCATCGCGTTCGAGGCGCGCGACGACAAACGCGTGGATCGCCGCAGCGGCGTGTCGCAGCGCCTGCCGATCAGCGTGCTCGACAACGTCCTGTCGAACGCCGAGCGCCGCAGCATCGTCGCCAAGGAAAAGGCCGTCGTGCCGCGCATCTCCGATGTGTACGCCGCGTTGCCCGCCATCACCGGCAAGCTCGAGCTCGAATACGAAGGCGAGCTGCAGGGCTCCGAAACGATCGCCAAGGATCTGATCCGCCGCGCGGCGGGTCGCACGTTCGAGGGACGCGTGGGCGGCGCGAACGTGGACGACATCATCCACTGGTTCGATGAGGGCGGCGCGCTCAAGGTCACGCCGGATGAGCGCTCCGAGGCCCTCCTGAAGGGCTTTACCGTCGTTCCCGGGCTGCTCGACCTGATCGATCAGGTCGGCCTCGCCGGGAAGAAAGATCCCGCCACCGTCGTCTCGGCGTGTGAGCTGGTGCTCGAGGGGCTCGTTGCGGAGAAGCGTATCGCGCGCAGCGAGGAGCTCGGGTACGTGCGCGCGCGCGCGGAGCAAAAACCATTTGGAAAGGGACCCGCTGGACCTGGAACAGGACCCAACCTCTTCACGTAAGTCTCATCCCCACCACAACCGGGAGTCGCCATGGGCGAGCTAGTCTTTGGTCTTGTACTCCTCGCGGTCGCCTTCTTCCTGCGTCTCGGCGCTGCGACCGTACGCGGGGAGGCTACGGCTGGCCGTTCGATCGGCGGCATCCTGCGCCTGCTCAGCTACGTCGCGCTCGCGATCGGCGTGGTCACCGTCCTCGGCTCCACGGCCGCCGTCATCAACCCCGGCGAGGTCGGCGTGCGGCACGCGTTTGGCTTCGTCGATCCCAAGCCGCTGCTCCCGGGCATTCGCTTCGTGTCGCCGTGGTCATCGATCGAGCGGTTCTCCTCGCGTGAGGAGCAATGGCCCCGCGCGGGGGCACAGGTGGAAGAGATCGACGCGCTGTCGTCCGAGCAGATGGGCATGCACGTCGAGGTGTCGATCCGCTGGCAAATCGACCCGCAGCAAGCGCCCCACATCTACACGGAGATCGGCGACGAAGACCAGATCCGGGGCGCCGTACTCAACGCCATCCGGAAGGGCGTGCGCGACGGGATGGTGCAATACTCGATCAACGACATCGCCAAGCGCACCCAGATCGCCCAAACGATGGAAGGACTCGTCGATTCGTCGCTCGTGACACAGCCCCGCGTCGGCGGCCAGCCATTCAGGATCGCGACGGTGACCGCGTTCTTCCTGCGCGATCTCCAGCCGCCAGCGCAGGTCGTGCAGGCGATCAACAACAAGATCGCGCAGGAACAGCAAGTCGAGACGGAGCGCCACCGCGTCGAGGTCGCACGGCTCCAGGCCGAGCAGCAACGGCTGCGCAATCAGACGTTGACGCCGGAGGCGCTGACAATGCAGTACCTCGAGGTGCTGCGCGACATGAAGGCAGGGAGCAATCTCGTGATTCTGGTGCCGACGGCGGGGGGCATTCCAGTCCTGAACATCGGAGATCTGCGACGCAATCTGCACCAGCCGTAAGGCCGCTCGTCACGATCACGCGCCAGTACGCCTCCGGCGGGTCGGAGATCGCCCGTCTGGTCGTGAATCGACTCGGCGGGGGGGGCGGGGGGGGCGGGGGGGGAGGGGGCGGCGGCTGGTCGCTGATCAACAACGTGGACATCGATCACGTCGCACGCGTGGCGGGGCTGTCGGGGGACGAGGTGGCCCGTCTCGAGCGGCGGGCGCCGG
>JBKPDZ010000119.1:0-22566 GCA_046728135.1 Gemmatimonadota bacterium
ACGCGGTGGTCGAAGAACGTGGAAGAGACAACATCCATCGAATTGACCTTCCGTCCTTCCGTCATACCGTCGTCGTTCCCGGTGGTGTGAACACGGGCGTACAGGTAGGTCCCGACAGCAGGACCCTGGTGTACCTCCACCAAAGCAACACCCAGCCGCCCGAAGTCTGGATCTCGGGAAAGGCGCTCACTCATCACAACGATTCGGCCCTGGCGACCCTGGACCTGCCGCGGCTCGATGAGTTCGGATTCGTCGGCGCGCTGGGCGACTCGGTGTTCGGGTGGATGCAGAAGCCGCCGGGCTTCGATCCGTCGCGGAAGTATCCGGTCGTCTACCTCATCCACGGCGGACCGCAAGGCGCATGGACAGACAGCTGGGGTCCCCGCTGGAACAATCAGATGTTCGCCGCCCGCGGCTTCGTCGTTGCCGAGGTGAACTTCCACGGCTCGACCGGCTACGGCCAGAAGTTCACCGATGCGATCTCCCAACACTGGGGCGACTACCCGTTCGAGGACGTCATGAAGGGTTTGGATGTCGTCGCGCGCCTGCCCTATGTCGACTCGACGCGCATGGGTGCCGCCGGCGCCTCCTACGGCGGATACATGGTGTATTGGCTCGCGGGACACACCGATCGCTTCAAGGCGCTGGTGGACCACGACGGCGTGTTCAATACCGCGAGCATGGCGGGCAGCACCGAGGAGCTGTGGTTTACCGATTGGGAGTTCGGCGGACCTCTGTACCAGAACCCGGCCCTGTACGAAAAGTGGTCACCGCTGAACCACGTGAGTAATTGGAAGACGCCGCTGTTGGTTGTTCACAGCCAACTCGATTATCGTGTGGACCTGTCGGAAGGGTACCAGGCGTTCACGGCCGCCAAGCGCATGGGGCTCGACGCCAAGTTCCTGTACTTCCCCGACGAAGGGCACTGGGTGCTGCGGCCGCGCAATCGCCGCATCTGGTGGGGCACGGTCCTCGACTGGTTGGAGGTACATCTCCATGAAAGCCCTCACCCGTAATACGCTGCTGGCGGTGCCGCTCGCGTTCCTGATCTACACGACCGTGCTCCCGCATCAGGGGCACACGGGATGGGATCTGCTCGACGCGTTCACGTTGGCGTTCTGCTTCACGTACGTCGGGCATTGGGTCGAGGTCTGGCTGCTGAAACTGCCCGGCATCGAGACTCCCGCGGGGAAAGTCCTCCGGGTGCTGGGCTGGTTTGCGGGTGGTTTGTGGTGCTATGAGGTCGGGCGCTGGCTGCTGCTGTCATACGGTCGCAACACGGGCGCGCTGCCGCCCCTCATGTGGGGCGGGTTCTTCTTCGTGGGCCTCGAGTTCGTCGTCCATGGGATATTGCAGGCGTCCGGGAAGCCTAACTTCTACAGCGGCCAGCTGCGGGAGTCCGAGACTACGGCTGTGCGCTAGGCTCGAGCTCCTTCTTTAAGCCCTCCAGCATGTAGCCGGCGGCCACGCCCCCGACTACCATGAGGAGTCCGAGCCACCCCAGGGCGGTGAGGCGCTGGCTGAAAATCAGCAGTGCGAGCAACGCACCGACGACGGGTTCGATGGTCGCAGCCACTGAGGCTGGAGCCGCTTCGATGCGCTTCATCGCCCCGAAGAACAGGAGGTTGGCGGCGAGCACGGAGCCCGCGGCGAGTCCGAGCAAGCCACGCCATGCGGCCGGCGACGGAGGTAAGTGCGGCGGGCGGCCCCAAATGGCCAACGCAATCCAAATCAACAGCACACCGCCGATCGCTTCGAGGAAGAGGACCTTCACCACTCCGTAGCGCGGCGCCGCGTAGCGTCCCATCAGCGATGTCAACGCGTAGCTCAGCGCCGACAGGAGCCCGCCGGCGACGCCCGCGCCCACGCCCATGCGCGCGGCCTCGGCTCCCGCATTACTGCCGCCGGTGACCGTTAGGGCGACGCCGACCATGACGACGACAGCGAGCGTCACCCGCGTCGGCGTCAGCGCTTCTTTCAGAATCACGCGAGCCAGGACGGCGACGATCACGGGGGCCGTGTAGAGCAGTGCGGCAGCGCCTGCGACGCCGACGCCACCGATCGCGAACTGATACGCGATCTCGAACAGCGCAACCATCGCCCCACCACCCAGCCCAACGAGCAACCAGCCGCGGCGATCGGTGCGAAACAAGTCGCGCCGGAACATGATGCCCCAGATGGCGAGTGCAACCGTGCCGATGAGCACCCGCCAGAAGCCGATGCTCGTCGCCGGCATGAGATCGTACAGGCCGGTCGAGAGCGGGCCCGTCGTGCCCCAGGTGGCGCCGGCGCCTATCGCAAAGAGATAGCCGACGACGCGATTCGTTCTCTTGGATTCCGTCACGACGCCATATTGCCCGTCGTCAGCTCGCCGCGCAACACGGTTACCGCCTGACCGCCGATGCGCACGCGATCGCCGACGAGGCGCAGCCGCAGCTCGCCGCCCCGTGGGGACGCCTGAAACGCGCGCAGCTCGCTCTTGCCCAGCTTCGCACTCCAGTAGGGCGTGAGCGCGCAATGCGCGGAGCCGGTGACCGGATCTTCGGGGACGCCGGATTGCGGTGCGAAGAAGCGCGACACGAAGTCGTACCCGCTGTTCTCATCCGCCCGGCTCGTCACGATCACGCCACGCGCCTCGACGCGAGCGATGGCGGTCAAGTCGGGATCGAGCCCGCGGACCGCGGATTCACTCTCGACTTCGACGAGGTAGTCGAACTTGCTTCGCCCGATGGAGCGGGCTTTGGCGCCGACCGCATCGAGGAGTCCAGGCGGCGCCGGCGCCGGGGACACGGGCGTGGCCGGGAAATCGAGCTCGATCAAACCATCGCGTCGCTCGGCCGTCAACAACCCGCTCTTGGTGTGAAAGCGCGCTTGTGCGCCCGGTTTCAAATGACCGTCTTCCCACAGCACGTGCGCGCTCGCGAGCGTCGCGTGCCCGCAGAGGTCGACTTCAACTGCCGGCGTGAACCAGCGCAAGTCGTAGCCATCGCGCTGCTTCACCAGGAATGCGGTTTCGGCGAGATTCATCTCGCGCGCGACGTTCAGCATCCAGGATGGATCGGCGGGTGTGGAGAGAATGCAAACGCCCGCGGGATTGCCGGCGAAGGGGCGGTTAGTGAACGCATCTACCTGAGTGATCCGCAGCGCCATGACAGGAGAATCTATTGGTGTCTGGTGTCCGGTGCCTGGTGTCTGGGCTGCGTTGGATTGTGTCACGGTGCGGTCGTGTGGTTGTGGGATTGTTCCGGCAAAGCGCATCATCCGACATGGCGTCGCGTCATGCTAAGGTGACCTCATATCGAGACTTGACCGTATGGCAGCGAGCCATGGATCTCGTCGACCTTGTTTATGACATCACTAAGGCATTTCCGAAAGACGAGCGGTTCGGTCTGACGGCTCAGCTCCAACGCTGCGCCGTGTCAATTCCGAGCAACATTGCGGAGGGTCATGGGCGGGAGCATTTGGGAGACTATGTCCACCATCTCTCGATTGCTAACGGCTCGTTGATGGAGCTCGAAACCCAAATCTTGATCGCGTCCCGGCGCCACTACGTCGCAACAGGAGAAGCGGAACCGGTCCTACAGCTGAGTCGCGTTGTTGGGCGTCTGTTGGCCGGGCTCGTTCGTGCACTCAAGGCGCGCATTCCCAGGCACCACACACCAGGCACCAGACACCGATTTGAGCCCGCGAAGCTCAGCCCTCAGTAACGATCTCGCACAGCCGGATTCAAGCCATCAGTGGTCATGGGGTTGCTCCTTGACCGGCGTTGGACACGACGCCCGCAGCGCTGCGGCTTGACTGCGGACGAGCGAGCGCGCGCGGGCGCGGCTCCAGTTCCAGGTCCGCCAGTCGACGTCTTCTTTGTCCCAGCGCTTGAGCAGGCCGTGCACCACCAGGCAACGATCCTGCTCGTTGAGTTGCGGCAAGGCCGTGAGCAATGGCGGCACCGCGTCCCCGCCCAACGTCAGCGCATACTTCGCATCGAACGGCCGCTCGGCGGCGGGGCGATTGAGATTGGTTTTCAGGATGAACGCATCCGGGTTGAGCAGGTGCAGGCCGGCGAGCACCGCCAGCCCCTGCATCAGCGCCCCGAACACGAAGCGCTGCCGCCGGCCGCGGAGCACGGTCCAGGCGAACCAGCCGAACACGCCGATCAAGAGAATCATGAACGCGGTGGCGTAGAGCCGTTGATCCGAGAGCCCGAATGCCCCCACGTACAGTCGCATGCGCTGCAGCGCCGACACCATGATGACCGCGAGGAACGTCAGCAACAGCCCTGAGAGTTGGCGGACTACGCGGATCTGTGGCGCCGCGCCCTTGCGGACCAGCTCGTCGGCGCCGAGCAGAATGGGCAGGACCAGCCCGCTCGCCGTCATCAGCTCGAAGAATCCGCGGCGCGCGTATTCGGCGTACGTCAGCCCGCTCGTCTCTTCGACCACCGCGGCACCGCCGAAGAAATAGCGGAGCTGGACGACCACGAATAGCAGGAAGAGCGCGTTCAACAGACCGAGCGCGGTCGCAAGCGGGACCACGCTCACGATGGGTTTCGCCTCGAGGGTCACGCCCTGAACCGGCCGGCCCAGCATGGACCAACGCAGATAGCCGGCGACCAGAAACGCCCAGAACACCATGAAGACGGTGTGCGAGACGACCGATTCCAGATTGAAATCGAAAACGTTGGTGAGGACGTTGTTGAACACCTGATCCGCCGAGGCGAACAGCGCCGCGAAGACGAGCAGCAACGGGGTCGCCAACGCCACGCCGAGCAGCACGCGGCGGAGCGTGCGCCAGCGGTCGTCCTGCGGCAGCGCGTGCCACTGGATGTCGCTGAACAGCAGCCGGAATCCTCCGAATAAGCTCGCCGCACTGGATGTGACCAGAGCGCGAATCAGATCGAGCGGATACCACTTCGCGATCTGCTCGCCCTGCAGGCTCGCGGCCGCGAGGGCGAGTGCCCCGACCAGCGCGAGCGCGTCGAACGCGGCGAGCGCCTCGGCGTCGCGGCGCAAAAACGCGAGACCGAGCAGCAGCGCGGTGATCGCGAGCCACGGCGCGTCGGGACCGTATTTGACCTGATGTCGCCGCACGAGCCAGGCGCCGGTGCCGACGAGCGCCGCCGTGCCGAGCGCGACGTTCAGGCCCCAGGGCATGGCGCGCAGGAGCTGGTCTCCGACGACTCCGCCAATGACACCGGCGGCCGCGATCTCGAGCCCGAGCCTGGCGCGAGGAGCCAGGGCGGGGGGTGCGGTCATACGGCCTCCCGGGTCGGCAGACCGCCGAAGCGGCGGTCGCGCGAGTGAAATTCGTGGATCGCGGCGGCGAGGTGCGCCGCGGCGAAGTCCGGCCACATCCGTTCGGTGAACCACAGCTCGGCGTAGGCGCATTCCCACAGCAAGAAGTCCGACAGCCGCTGCTCGCCGCCGGTGCGGATCAGCAGATCGACGTCGGGGAGGATCTGCTCCGCACGGATCGCCGCACGTGCCGAGTAGTCGACGGCGATCCGCAGCTCGAGGCGCGTGCCGCCGGCCGTGCTCGCTTCGGCGGCGGCGATCGCCGTGATGAGCGAGCGGGGCAGGCGATCACGCCGGCCGATCACGGTGAGCTTGACGCCCTGGGCCGCGAGCTCGGCGGTCTCCGTCCGGAGATGATGCGCGAACAGCCGCATTAACATCGACACCTCGGCGGCCGGCCGGCTCCAGTTGTCGGACGAAAACGCGTACAGGGTGAGCGCCGTAATGCCGCAGCTCGGCGCGATCCGCACGACGCGCCGCACCGCTTCGGCGCCGGCGCGGTGGCCGGCGGCGCGCGGCAGGCCGCGGCGCGTGGCCCAGCGCCCGTTGCCGTCCATGACGATGGCGACGTGGAAGGAAGTACTTTGCTTCATAAAGCAGTCTCGCAAAAAAAAGGTCCCACCGTCAGCGTGCCCGCGTCGCGCGAATCAACGCTTCCATGTGATCGAGGTAGCGCTCGAGCGCCCGCCTGCCGAGGGCGGTGAGTCGGTATTCCGTCTTGGGAACGCGGCCGGCGAAGGACTTGTCGCAGGTGATGTACTCGGCGTCCTCGAGCTTGCGCGCGTGCACGCTGAGATTGCCGTCGCTCGTCTTGAGCAGCGCCTTGAGCTCGTTGAACGTGAGACTCTCGCGCACCGCGAGCGCGCTCACGATCGCGAGCCGCACCCGCTCGTGGATCAGCCGGTCCAGATCCGCTGGGGCGGCTTGGACTTTGGTTTTCGCCGGTCGTTCCGCTTCTGCGCGGGTGATCCGCGCGGTGTTGCTCTTAGCCACCGTACCTCCGTGCGATGATCGATCCAAAGACGATGTGCAGCCCGCCGAATCCACCGGCCAGCAGCCATGACTGCCAGCCGGCCGGCGCGAACAGCGCCGCGACGCCGAGGAACATGAAACAGATGCCCATCACCGGCACGACCCGCATCGAGAATGCGCCGCCTGTGACCACGCCGGCGCCGTAACAGAGCAGCCACACCGCGGGGAGCAGCGCAAGCTGCTTGGCCTGCCACAGGACGTAGGTGAGCAGCGCTCCTACGATGAACGGCGGCAGGACGCTGAGCCCGAACCGGCGGCCAGGGCCATGCACGATCGGATCGCCGGCGCGCATGGCCTTGTAGAGCAGCGCCGCGACGCCGATCCCGGCGCCGAGTAGGGCTTCGAACATCCAGACCCAGAACCAGCGGTTCTGCGCGCTGCCGTAAGCCGGCGCGACCGGCAGGGATCCGGCATAGGCCGAGGCGGCGAACGCGGTCAAGCCGAGCACGACCATCCCCCACCCGGGCACCGATGTGAACGAGCCCGCCCGCTCCATGGTGGAGCGGATGAACTTGAGGTTATCGAGCGCCCGATCGTGGAGCGGCTGCGGTGAACTCACGGCCTAAATGCTATGGGATGGCATCGGTGTTGTCAAGTACTTTGCGCTGAAAAGAGCTATCGGCTATCGGCTATCGGCTATTGCGGGGCCTCACCGGTTTCGCAGTCGCCGTACGAGCTTGAGACCGGACCAAGTGTCATCTATCGCAGCAACCTTGATGTCAACCAATCCGGTGGGAAGGGCAATTTCGCGTACCGCGTCCTCCGTCAGATCCGAGACCACACCAGATGTCTTTTTGGGCCAAGAGATCCAGAGCGCCCCGTCAGGCTCGAGCGCCTCGAGAAGGATGCGCACCTTCGTCTGAAAAAGAGCACGGCTGCGCGTAAAGAAATGAATGAAAGGGAATTTGCCTCGAATTGAGGATGAGACAGTCACCCCGGCGGGCAACGCACCGAGCACCGCTCGGTAGCCCCGCGGTGCGTTGATGATCGCGATGCGTGTTCCAGTCTTGATGCCGAGCTTGTCCACTAGGGACCGGGTGGAGTAGCCTGCCATGGCTAGCGTCTTTGAACGACATTTGAGCGCACGTGCGTAAATTCGTGCCTTGATGGCCTCTCGTGGAAGGGCGATTCGCGGATACCAGGATCTTGAGGTTTGGCAGAAGGCCATGGATCTCGTGCTCGAGACATATCGCCTGACGAAGACATTTCCCTCTGACGAACGGTTCGGTCTCATAGCACAACTTCGGAGGGCGTCCGTTTCGGTTCCGTCGAACATTGCTGAGGGGAGGGGGCGATTCGGGCTGGGCGGATTCATTTATCACCTTTCGGTCGCGACCGGATCGCTTGTGGAGTTGGAAACTCAGTTGCTGATATCGGAGAGACTTCAGTATCTCAACCCGTCGGACGCCAAAACAGTGCTGGGAAAAGTATCAGAAGTCCGTCGCTTGCTCGCCGGAATGGTGCGGGCCCTTCGTGCGAGACGTGAAAGACTTAAGAACCCGATAGCCGATAGCCCATAGCCGATAGCCATGCAGGCCCGCGGCGCGACACCATGGCTCCGCGCCGCCGGCGTCCAGGCCTACTGCACGCAATTCCCGTGCGGGTCCGGCTTGGGTTTGTCGACCACCACCCGATGATCGAGATTCGCCACCGCCGTCGCGACGTCGTACACGAACTGCGACACGTGCGCCAGCTTGTCGTAGTCGATGTACTCGGCCTCGTCCGTCACCTGATGGTAGTCGCGGTGGTTTCCCGTCGTGAAGAACGCAATCGGGATGCCGTAGCGCGCGTACATGTAGTGATCGCTGCGACAGTAGTACTGTTCCGGATGGCCCGACGCATCGAACTGATAGTCGAACGTGAACGGCTGCTTGCGGGCCTTGTTGACGGTTTCGATCAAATCACCGAGCTCCGTCGACAGACGGCGCGTGCCGATGAGCTGCAGATATCCCGGCCCACCACCGTTTTCGTCGTCGGTCCGGCCGCGGCCTACCATGTCCATGTTGAGCTGCGCCACGATCGAATCGCGCGGGACCGTGGGATGATCGGTGTAGTACTGCGATCCAAACAGGCCCAGCTCCTCGCCGGTATGGAACACGAAGAGGATCGAGCGCTTCGGCTTCAGTTTCGCGCCGGCGAACGCCTCGGCGATCTCGAGCACCGCCGTGGTGCCGGAGCCATCGTCATCGGCGCCGTTGTAGATCGAATCGCGCCGGACCGGGTGGACCCGGTGCAGGCTGTCGAGGTTCACGTGGATCTGCTGTACCTGATCTGGCGTGACCTGATGCGTGGGCGAGGCCAGCGCGAGCTTGCGAATCGCGTCGTTGTAGGCGCGGATTGAATCGTGATCCACCGCGTCATGGTCGAAGCCGACGTGATCGTTATGGGCGCCGATCGCGACATACTCGCCGCGCAGTTTCGGATCGCTCCCCGGCAGAATGGCGACAACGTTCCGTGCGGGTGCGGGCGTTTCGATAAACGCAATGGATCCGTGCACGGTCTTGCCCGGCGTGCCCGGGCGGACGCTGTCCATGGCCGCGCCGAGCAGCGTGCGCGCGCCGGCGGCATTCACGTACACGTAGACCGGCAGGTTGGGCGTATCGCCCCCCCGCGGCATGCCGTCCTTCAAAATCGTCTGTGGCTGCTGGAAGAAGGTCAGCGCCTGCGGCGGGAACGTCTCGAGTGCCACGACCGCGATGGCTGCGGCGCCGCGGTACCGTGCGAGAATTGCGCCACGATTGATTTGTTGTGATTGTGGGACATTGGGTCCGGTGTGCGCGCCGAATACGATGAATTTCCCGGCGGCTTCGCTCGGACTGAGGATCCCGCTGTCGGGCCAAACACCGCCATAGACGGCTTGGGCGCCGTCGAAGCTGCGCGTCGCCACCCCAGGATCGCGCGGCACAAAATCAGCCCACGGCCGCATCGCGGCGCCATCAACGGAGAGGGTTGCGTTCGCGTCGAGCTGTCGCTTCACGAGCGGGACGTTCTGGAAGTAGCCGCCCGAATCCCCCGCGGGCTGCAAGCCAAAGCGTTTGACCTCCAACGCGATGTACGCCGTCGCCTTGAGATTGTATTCGCTGCCGGCGAGGCGGCCCATCATGGAATCGTCGGAGTAGAGATAGAGGCGGGTCATGAGATCGGCTGGCGTGATCGCCGTCTGTGTGCGCGCGGGCGCATGCTTGAGCGGTAAAGCCATCTGCGCGCCTGCGGGCGAAGCCAAGCCGAGGAATACGCCAAGCACTGCCAAACGACGAGCTGCCTGCATGGACGGTCTCCGAAAGAAAGGAGGGGGAGCACCAGCGTGTCAGACGTTCAACCTCGCCGTTTCGTTGCGCCCCGTCACGTCGGGTTTTGGTTAGGAGCGGCAGGCTGGCTCTTGCGCGGCCGACGCCACACCGATCGGGCCAGGATCCCCAACCCGGCGGACTGACCTTCGCGACGCGGCAACACGCGATACAATAGGATGATAAGTACCCAGGTCAGCCAGCTGGCGCGTTCGCTCCAGCTCAATGAGCGCAGCATGAACCACGGTTGCGTGATCGGAGCGGTCCACCCCTGCCAGTCGCCCTGCACCAGGGCGAGCGGCCGAGCGAAGACGCGGTTGGTATGGAAGCCCTGCGCGCCGGGCCGCGAGACGTTCCAGACGCAGGTGACCTGTCCCCAGCCATGGTTGTCGCTCGCCCCCACGACCATCAGGTCGTGACTCTCGGCGAGTGCGATGACCTGCCGGCGCAAGTCCGGGGGAAAACCAAGCGCCTTGGGTGCGCAATTCACGATCTCGAATCCATCGACGCCCGCGACCACGAACGCTCCCAGCTCCTCGGCATGATAGCGCCAGTACTCGGGAAGCGAGGCGATACTCAGCCCACCCTGATGTTCGATGGCGCTGAACATGCGCACCATCCGAGCCGTGCTCTCGCCGAAGCTGTCGCGCGGCAGCGCCTCGACGCGCCCGATCGCCACCACGTGCTGGCGGAAGACGCTCCACTCGACGCCCGGCAGCAAGCTGATCGCAATGCCTTCGGGCAACGGCAGCGATCCGTCATACACGACGTTGTGGTCGGTGACGTAGGTCGCCTGAAAGCCCTGGCGCTCGTGCCAGGCCGCGAGCTTGGCCAGCGTCCAGCCGGGTCGTCCGTCGTGCGACGCATTCGTGTGCGCGTGATAATCGATCACCGTCCCTCCCGCTCCGGCCGGGGCATCGTTCACGAGGCTCGGCACGGGACGTGGCAGGAGCAAGGCGGCGAGGACGAGCAGCACCAGCGCCGCTGGGCCGAGCGCCGCACTCGCGACCACACGCCGCCAGTGGAGCGAGTCACTGGACGCCCGCACCGCGCCCCAGGCGGCGAGCAGCAGTGCCCAGACGACGAGCGCCCATTCCGCCCGGGAGAGGCTGAAGAACGTGAGCGCATCGAGCGCGTCGGAGAGGGGGGCGAACACGACGTACAGGATGGGGCGATCGAGATCCACATCGCCCGGAGCGGATCCCGTGACGGCATCGACCAGCGCCGGCAGCGGGTGAATCGCCGTCAGGAGCAACAGGACCACCAGCGTGATCGCAACCGGGTGGCGGCGCAGCAGGTTCACTCGCAGATTCCCCCGCATGTCGGGTCGGGTAGAAACTAGTAGTCAGCGGCCCCGCACGCGATGACGATCGACCAACGTCGTCATCTCGCCGATCTGCCCGCGCTCGTGTTCGGGCCGTTCCGCGACCGGAGCGACGCCGAGTGGGAGCGGGGGCCCGCGGGCAAATGGACTCCGGCGCAAATCGTCGAGCATCTAGCGCTCGGACTGAACCTCAGCGCGGAGACGTTCAAAGCGCGACGGCACCACGCGCCGATGTCTCGCCGGCGCCGCACTCCTGCCGAGCACGTCGCGAGATTTTTTGTTTTCGGATTGGAGTGGTTTCCGCCGCGACGGAAGGCGCCGGAACGCACGATCCCCCCGGCACAGATCGGTCGCGGAGCGGCCGAGGCGCATTTCCTGGCGGGCATCGAAGCGTGGGATCAGGTGGACCGCGCGTTGATGCCGGAGCGGCGGGCGAACCTCTTCGTGAAGCATCCGCGCATGGGCGACCTGACGATCGAGGAATGGATGCGATTTCACGTGATCCACGCGCGCCACCACGCGCGCCAGATCCGCGAACGCCTCGGTCTGGCCCAATGAGGCGCAAGCGCGACAAGGAAAAAGTCGTCATCCGTGTGCCGAACCCGAATGCACCCGTTCGAGAGCGGCTCAAAACTCCCTCCCACAAAGTCCACCGTTCCAAAAAGGGGTATCGCAGGCGCGAGAAACACCAAAAACCGTCCGACCTCGATTAGATTTCCCTATACATGTCTGTCGTTGCCGACGCCAACCGCGGGGATTTCACCGCCAATCCCCGCGTCCTCGTTGTCACCCTCATGGCGGTGTTCATTGGTGTCGTCAGTGCCTTCGTCGCGCTCGCGCTCACCAAGCTGATCGGCTTTTTCACCAACGTCTTTTACTACCAGCGCTTTTCGATCGGCGAATTCACCTCGCCCGCGCCGGGCGCCATTCATCTTGGCGTCTGGAGCGTGCTCATCCCGATCCTCGGCGGCCTCATCATCGGCTTGATGGCCCGCTATGGCTCGGAGAAGATTCGCGGCCACGGCATTCCGGAGGCATTGGAAGCGATCCTCATCGGCCGCAGCCGCATGGAAGCACGCGTCGCCGTCTTGAAGCCGCTGTCATCGGCGCTGTCGATCGGCACGGGTGGGCCGTTCGGTGCCGAGGGGCCGATCATCATGACGGGCGGTGCGTTCGGCTCGCTGTTCGCCCAGGGCTTTCACATGTCCGCCGCCGACCGGAAGACACTGCTGGTGGCGGGGGCGGCGGGCGGCATGTCGGCGATCTTTGCGACGCCGGTCGCGGCCGTGCTGCTCGCCGTCGAGCTGCTCCTGTTCGAATGGAAGCCGCGCAGTTTCATCCCGGTCGCGAGCGCCGCCGCGGTGGCCGGCGCACTCCGCGTGCCACTCATGGGAGCGGGACCGGTGTTCGCGACACCCGGTCATCTGGCCCTCGCGCCGCACGCCTTGGTGAGCGCCCTCGCGCTCGGCCTGATCGCCGGATTCGGGTCCGGCCTGCTGACGCGCATGGTCTATGCGTCCGAGGATTTCTTCGGGAAGCTCCCGATCCATTGGATGTGGTGGCCGGCGATCGGCGGCGTCGTGGTAGGGCTCGGCGGCTTGCTCTACCCACGCGCGCTCGGCGTCGGCTACGACGTAATCCGCGATCTTCTGAATGCACGCCTCATCGGAGTGTTCCTGCTCGGCCTGCTGATTACCAAAGCCGTCATCTGGGCGCTCGCCCTCGGGTCGGGGACATCGGGCGGGGTGCTCGCGCCGCTCATGATCATGGGCGGCGCACTGGGGTCATTGCTGTCGCCGTGGCTCCCCGGAGGGGACGCCGGCGTCTGGGCCTGCCTGGGCATGGGTGCGATGCTGGGTGGGACGATGCGGGCGCCGTTTACCGCCATCGCGTTCATGGTCGAAGTGACGCACGACGTCAATCTGCTGCCGGCGCTCCTGGTCGCGTGCGTCGCCGCGGATGCGGTAACGGTCCTGCTGATGAAGCGATCGATCTTGACCGAGAAGATGGCGCGCCGGGGCCATCACGTGATGCGCGAGTATATCGTGAATCCGCTCCATCTCACGCGCGTGGCGGAGGTGATGGAGAAGGACGTGCCCACTGTGCCCGCGTCGCTGCCTGTCGAGGGCTTGTTCCAGCGTCTCGCGGACGAAGATCCTGTGATGGCACGGCGCCAGGAGTGGCCGGTCGTGGACGACCATGATCGGCTCGTGGGTCTCGTGACGCGCGGCGATCTCGTACGAGCCATCGATCGCGAGGACGGCGAGCACGCGACGGTGCTGGACCTGGGCAGCCGCCGTCTTGTCGTCACGCACAGCGACGAGCTGCTCGAGGAGGCGACCGCGAAAATGATCGCGCACGACATCGGGCGTCTTCCGGTGGTCGATCGCAACGACCCGACCCGACTCGTGGGATTGCTCGGCCGCGCCGGCGTGATGGCTGTTTGGCTGCACGCCACGCGCGAAGAGCAGGCGAGCGATTCGGGTTGGCTGACGGGACGCCTGAAGGACTTGCGCGGCAGATTGGGTCGCAAGGGCAGTGGCAGAGGCAACGGCGGAGCATGACGGAGACGAGAAACTTCCGGCTGTCCGGCTACAGCCCTACACCGACTACCGCAACCGTTACGATCCGCTCGTTCGACAAGCCCGAGCGCATCCGGCGCGCGTTCAAAGGGCTCGCGACCTTCTGGGGCGCGGCGATCGGGAGCGTGTTCATTCCGGTCGCGCATTTCCTGCTCGTACCGTCGTTCGCGGTCTACGGCGCGTACACGTTCTTCGAACGCTTGGGCGCCGAGCAAGTCGTGATTGCCGCGGCAGGTACCTGTCCCGACTGCGGCAAGCCGCAGCAGCTGGAGACGGGAGGCCGCTGGCGCGTGCCGCGTAACGTCGCGTGCCGATACTGCCAGCGCGCGCTCCGGATCTCCTAAAACCGGTAGCCGGCCGCCAGGTTCAGGTGGTTCACCGTGAAGTCGCCGGCCTGATAGCGCGTTTGGAGTCGTCGAAACTCGAACCCAAACACCAGGGGGCCGGGCGGCCGCCATTCGACATGCCCCTCGCAGACGAAGTTGCGGAAGCGTCCAGTCGCGGGCACGTCCGCGTCCTTCGGATCGTCGATGCCGCAGCCGCCGCCGAACATCCACTCCGCGCGGGGCCGCACGTTCAACTGCCCCCATCCGCCTCGCGTGCGGACGGGGACGCCGCCCGCGCCCGTGTTTTGTCCGATGGCGCCGCCGCCCAGTCCCGCGATCGCCTGTCCGATGAACGCTTCGCCGATGATTTCCGCCAGCCCGAGCTTCACGCGCGTGTCGAACGTGATCGCGCGCGAGCTGAGGAGCGAGTCGCCGGACAGCGTATCGAGCCCGCGCAGCCACCCGATGTGGCCGCCGATGGCGACTTCACTCGGATCGTCCGACGGTCCCCAGCCGAGCCGAACCCGGCCCTCGAGATACGGCCGGCCGCTCCGCTCGCCGGAGTCCGCCTGGGTGTTGACCGCCCCCTGTGGCGCCCCCGCCCCCGTGATCGGCGCCAGCACCGCGGCCTGTACCGCGAGCCGCAACGTGTACCCGTACTCCGCCGTCACGCGCGCTTGCGGCAGCCAGAACCAGAGATTGCCGGCGAGACTGAAATCGGGAACCCCGACTCCCGCGAGCGAACGAGGATTGCGGCTCGAAACGAGCGGCGTTTCCTGGCCGAACATGAGCTGCACGTGGGTCCATTGCACCGTCCCGGTGGCGCGACGCAACCGCACCAACGGGAACGTGCGATTGCCGGCCGCTGGCTGCTGGCCGCCGAAGAAATCGACGTCGATCTCGCCGCTGAAGCTGCCACCCAGCACCTCGGGATCGGTGACGAGCAGGCCGAATCGCGTCTGCCGCATTGTCGCGCTGCCGCCGGTCACGCCGGTCGCATCCGTATCGGCGAACACCGGAACGTCGCTGTTGTTGGTGCGCGCGCTATTATAGAAGCCGTTCAGCAGAACGGTCCCGGTAAACTCGACGGTGCGCTTTGCGGGAGCTGGTGCGGGTGGAGGCGGAGGGGGAGGGGGAGGTGACGCAGGTTGCTGTGCAGGGAGAGATAGCAAAAGCAAGACCTGCATCACCGGCCGCTCCTGGCAAGTTGAATAGCACTACAGTAAGCTCCACGCCCTTGGATGCAACCGTCTTGGGAGATTGGTAATGCGCGTCGTGCTGGGCATCATCGCGTTGGTTGCGATTGGCGGGGCCGGGCTCATATCGGACGCAGCCATTTCCGGCCGGATCGCAATCCTCGAGAAGGACAACAAGCCCTCCCCGGATCTGAGCGACGCGGTGCTCTACCTCGAGGCGCCCGCCACGGTGGCGACGGCGGGAAAGCCAACCACCGTCGAGATCGCGATCACGGACAAGACATATGCCCCGCACGTCGTCGTCGTGCCGGTGGGCTCGACCGTGCGGTTTCCCAACCACGATCCGTTCAACCACAATGTGTTCTCAGTGAGCGAGCCCAACAGCTTTGACCTTGGGCTGTACGGTCGCGGCGAGGCGAAGAGTCACACGTTCGATCACCCGGGGCTCGTGCGCGTGTACTGCAACGTGCATCCGCGCATGGTCGCCTATGTGCTCGTGATGGAGAATCGGTACTACGCGCAACCGGGGAATGACGGGAGCTTCACGATCGACAACGTGCCCGCGGGTCCCTATCGCCTGCACGTGTGGCACGAGCGCATTCCCAATGAAGTCGTGAAGGATGTGACTGCGGGCGCCACTCCCCAGGAGCTGCAGATCGCGCTGAACGCACGCGGCTACCAGTGGCAGCCGCATCGCAACAAATACGGACGCAACTACCCCACCAATGCCGGACGCGAACGCTACTAAGCCGTTCGGCCTGACCGCAAAGATCTTCATCGCGTCGACGCTGCTCGTCGTGGCGGTACTGGGGATCACGTTCGGCGTCACATCCATCCAGGCCAACCGCACGGCGGACGAGTCCATTCATCGCGCGCTGCTCTCGACGCGTCGCGCGGTGGACGACTATCTCGCCGCGCGCACGCGGACGCTGGGCCGCGCGAGCACGGTCGCCACCGATGTCCCGCAGTACCGCCAGCGGTTGCTGAATGAAGGGTCCCGCGCCGACGCCCTGGATCAGGCGGACGATATCCGCGGGCTGGTGGGCGCCGCGTGGGTACTCGTGACCAACAGCGATGGGATCCTGATCGCGCGGACCGATTACCGCGAGCAGTACAACCGCGACCTGTCGATCGCACCGCTCGTCGCGAACGCCTTGAGCGGCGAGCAAACCAGCGGCGCGTGGCTGGACGACGTGCAGGGCACGATGTACATGGCGATCGGCACGCCGCTGCGTGATCGACCGACCGCCGCGCCGCTGGGCGCGCTCGTCGCGACCTATCAGATCGACGACTCACTCGCGGGCGCGATCAAGCAGGCGACGAACTCCGACGTGGTGTTCTTCGCGCTCGATACCCTCGGGCACCCCGTGGTGGTTGGAAGCACTGTGCCCGCGCAGGACTTCGGGCCGGCGCTGCAAAGCAACATGAAGATCGAGGCGCTGGGTGCGGATACCGGCGGCGAGGGGATGGCGCTCGTGGCGTCGCTGGGGACGCAGCATCTGATCGGCCTGGCCGGAGCGATTCGTTCGCCGTCGGGCGATGTGCGCGGGGGATTCGTGGCGCTGCGCTCGCGCGAGTCGGAGCTGGCCGCTTTCAACGCGCTGCGACGCACGATGGTGTGGGCGGTCGCGCTGGGTGTCGTGCTCGCGCTCATCTTCGCCTTCGTGCAGGCGCGGCAGATCGCGGGTCCGGTGCGTCGGCTCGCGATTGCGACCCGCCAGCTGCAGGACGGCGAGTACAGCGTGGAAATCGACGTCACGTCGCGCGATGAGATCGGCATGCTCTCGCAGGCATTCAAGGCTCTGGTCGCTGATCTCAAGGCCAAGGCGGCGCTCGTCGACTACATGATGCAGGCCTCGGGCAGCGCGGCCACGCAGCCGATCGCCTCGCTCCCCACGGCGGCAAGCGCGGTCGATGGCGGGCAGCTGAAGCCCGGCGCCACCTTCGCCGGCCGTTACGAGGTGAAGGAGATCCTCGGTGCGGGCGGCATGGGCGTCGTCTACCGGGCGTTCGACCGCGAGCTGCAGGAGCCCGTCGCGATCAAGACGCTCCGGCCCGAGGCCATGGCGGGTGGCAGCGTCGCGCTCGATCGCTTCAAGCAGGAGATCCGGCTCGCGCGGCGGATCGCGCATCGCAACGTCGTCCGCACCTACGACCTCGGCGAAGAGAACGGGATGTATTACCTGACGATGGAGTACGTTGAGGGGACTTCGCTCAAGCAGCTGATCACGTCACGCGGCAAGCTGCCCGTGACGGTCGCGCTGACGGTCGGGAAGCAGCTGTGTCGCGCGCTCGAAGTCGCGCACGCCGAGGGGGTGATCCACCGCGACATCAAGCCGCAGAACATCGTCGTGGAGCCGAGCGGGTTTCTGAAGGTGATGGACTTCGGGATCGCGCGACTCGCCAATCCGCCGCAGGGCAAGGGCCTCACCGAGGCCGGCACGTCGATCGGCACGCCGGATTACATGTCGCCCGAGCAGCTCTCGGGGGCGGAGCTCGATCCGCGCAGTGACCTGTATGCCGCGGGCGTGGTGTTGTTCGAGTGTGTGACGGGGCGAGTGCCGTTCGAAGCGGAGACGACGTGGGCGCTGGTGGCGAAGCATCTTGAAGACACAGCGCCCGATCCGCGCGCGCTCAATCCTGAAGTTCCCGACGCACTGGCGGCGGTGATTTTGAAGGCGATGGCGAAAAACCCTGCCGAACGCTACGCGACGGCGTCAGAGATGCACGACGCGCTGGCGCGCATCGGGTGATCTCAGCGATCTAGACTCGCGCACCGCCTCCCAGATCCGTTCAGGGTTGACACGGCGGCCCCCCCGGGTAGATTGATGGCTATATCGAGCATCGATATATCGGGGAGGGAGCTATGGTCACGAAACGCCGGGCTAGTCGGCCGCCCGAGGCATACCTGCCTCTCCCGCCCGCGACGTTCCACATCCTGCTCGCGCTCGCGGACGGGGAGCTGCACGGCTACGCGATCATGAAGGGTGTGGCGGCGCGTTCCGAGGGCACCGTGCGGCTGGGGCCGGGGACGCTCTATGGATCGCTGAAGCGACTGCTGCAGGCCGGCCTCGTGGAGGAAGGCGGCGAGCGGGCAGACCCGGAGCGGGGCGACGAGCGCCGCCGCTACTACCGACTGACACCCCACGGCCTATCCGTGGCACGCGCGGAGGCGCGGCGGCTCGACGCGATGGTGCGTGCGGCGCGGCGCAAGAAGCTGATCGGGGTGAGGCCTGTATGAGCGCCGAACGTATCTACCGTCTGCTGCTGCGTGCCTACCCGCCGGAGTTTCGAGCCGAGTACGGACGCGAGATGGTGTTGCTCTTTCGGGACCAGTGCCGGGAGAGCGACGTACGCACGCTCGGTTTCTGGGCAAGGGTCTTGTGGGACGTCGCATGCAGTGCGCCGGCGCTGCGCCTAGAAGCGTGGCGTGCGCGTGCGAGTGAGAACATTCGAACCATGGAGGTGATTATGAAGCTCGCTGCCATGCTGACCGTGTCGCTCGGCGTGTTGGGCGTCCTGAACGCCGTGGTCGAGTGGGTGGCCGGGTCAAGGGGAACGATCCAGGGGACGCACACGCTCTCGCTCTTGCTGGGAGTCTTCGCGAGTGCGTTGCTCCTCGCCGCCGGTGTAGCGATGTTGCGCCGGACGCCACGGGGCCGGCAGGTGGCGGGCGCTGCGCTGCTCGCCTCGCTCGTGATGATCGTGGCCGCCCGCCTGCTGTTTCCCTGGATGTCCGTTTTCTCCCAGCTCGTTGGCATGGGAGTGCCAGTGACGCTTCTCATCGCGCTGTACTGGCCACGCCGGGCCTCCCCCGTGGGAGCGGCCTGAGGCCCGCCGCGCCCGATTACGACGGAGTTGGTGTCGTGCCGGGCGTCACGGTGTCCGCGGGTGAGGTGCAGACTGCGGCGCAGAGGCTGATCCGGGACAGGGCACCGCAGCATGGCTCGTTGGGCAAAGGTCGAGCGCGACGGCGATCGTGCCGCTCCACTCTTCGTGCGGATGATCGTCTTTCGGGTGGTAGGCCACCACCGATGCGCCGGGCAGCGCGAAGCACCAGTAGTGGCGCCGCGAGGTCGTCAGGCCGCCGTTGCAGTTCGCGCCGAGCACGGCCAGTCGCGGCATCAGCAGCGTATCGCGGCCGGGAAGCATCGTCACAGAGAACGTCGGCGGCGATGGCGGAACCTGGAAGCGCTGCATCTCGCCACCGGCTAGGCGCACCGGCACCGCCAGGCGTTGCCCGGGTTGGATTCCCGCCACGGCGCTCGCGGGCTGGTAGACCTGCACGAACCACGACGTCCAGCTGTCGCCAATGTAGATCTCGACGCTCGTTTGCCCCGAGGCGCGTGCATGGATACGCCATTTCTCGAGCGTGACGATCGTGCTGTCGTACGCGATACCCACCGTGAACAGTGTCACCGGCCGGCCTGCGGAGTCGACAGGCGCGAAGGCCAGCACCTGTGAGGAATCACCAACTACGAGGTTCAGCTCCCCTCCACCGAACAGATTGTAGACGGGTCGGCACCGAACCAAGAACCGAGTGACCAGCGAACCCAGCGAGGCATGGACAGTGGCGTCGCCGGGTTGCGTGCACTTCACGAGGCCACCGCTGGAGACGGGGACACGTACACCGGACGTCCATTGGAAACGTATGCCTGAATCCGGCAGCACGTGTCCAGCCGCGTCGAACACGTGCACGGGCATCTGCACCGGGTGTACGTTGTTCACCACGACCGTATCGGCGAGTCCGGCCATGAGGCGCACCGGCGGACCATTGCACGCGCTGTAGAGGACTGCTGCCGCGACAATTATCGCTGATCGGCCCAAACGCGACTCCATCCTTGCGGTCAAGAAACCGTCAACCGCGCGTATGGCTGCGCTCCTCGCGGTACTTCACATAGACGGTTCGGCGCGGAGGCAGCGCGCATAGTTCCTTCATACCGATCTTCATGGCAATCGATCGCGCCCCCTCGTTGTGGTCATCGATGCATGCAATGACGCGCTCGACTTTCGCCGTCTCAAATGCCCACGTGAGAATCAATTCGCACGCGCGCTTGGCGAGTCCGCGGTGCTGCGCTTCCGATCGCATCGCGCACAAGACCTCCAAGTCCTTCCCCTCGAACGCCTGAGATCTGACCAACCCGCCAATGCCGAGCGGCACCTGACCTTCCATGACGACGAAGAGGTGGTGGGTGCCCGCTTGATCTGGCTCGGGCAGCGCCCCGAGGAATTCCCAGACGTCCTCCTGAACTTGGAGGGACTGCAGCAGAGCATGGTGCGACGCGTTGAGGGGTAGGAGGTCCATGGTCACACCCCCGCAGACGACCGGAAGGCGCTGGCGCGACTCGGGTAACCTGCGCGCCAACTACTTCGGCAGCGTTCGCGCGACCCGGAACCCGACGCCATCTCGTGTCTGACTCGGAAAGTAGGTGGTGTCGCCACGATGTGCGGACCGGAGCGTGGACCACTCATACGCGAATGACCCGCCCCGCCGCGTTCGCGCGACGGCATTCGATACGCGAACCACCGAATCTTCGACGTCTTGATGGACCGCGTCATCGGGTGGATAGGGCTGTCTCCGATCGAACGTCCACTCCCACGCGTTCCCTGACATGTCGAACAGGCCCCACTGATTGGGCAACAGCTGCGCAACCGGATACATCCGCTCGCGGGAGGTGTTGCCATCGTACCAGCCGTAGCGGCGCAGCTTGCTCGAGTCATCACCAAAATGCCAGCTCGTCGTCGTGCCGGCTCGCGCCGCGTACTCCCACTCGGCCTCGGTTGGTAACCGGTAGCCCGTGCGATGCAAATAGTCGGGCGGGAGCTCGAGGCCTTCGGCTGGATCGATGTGTTCAGGATAGACCCATTGATCCTTGGGGATACCCGCCTGCTCACTCAGCCAGTTACAATAACGCGCGGCATCGTACCAGCTGACGCCGACCTGCGGGCTGTCGGGAGTCCTGGAGTATCTGAGGAATCGCGGTGGATCACCGAATCGGGCCGCCGTCGCACTTCTCCACCGCGCGGCGTAGTCGGGCACTGCGGCTAAAAACCGGGCGAACTGTTCGTTGGTCACCTCGGTCGTGGCGATCGCATAGGCTCGTGGAATTGTCACGCGATGCTGCATCTCCACAGGGGAACGACCGCGTTCGGTTGGCGGAGATCCCATCACGAACTCGGCGCCCGGGATGACCACCATCACGTGGCCGTTCGGTCCCGTGTAGGAAACCAGCGCACCCGCTTGTTGAACTGATGCGATCAGGGCAAGGGTACACGCAGTCTTCATCATCATGATTCGCGCTTGCCCCCTAGCCACCGTATCGCCCACAGTATGGCAGACCAGCGGTCCGTTCTCTGCTTTTCGGTGGTCGCTTCGATCCGTGTCGCGATGGTCCACACGTGGCCGGCCGGATCGATGATCCAGGCCGTGCGATCGCCCCAGAACTGATTTTGTGCAGGCAAGATGACTTGCGCCCCGGCGGCAATTGCGCGCTCCACGGTGCGATCCACGTCTTCGACATACACGAAGACCACCACCGGAGAGCTACCGTCTGGATTTGGCGCGCGGCTTGGGATGCTCGGCCACTCGCGCTCGATCATGATCATGGCGGGGCCGATCGTCAGCAGCGCGTGCGCGGTCCTTCCGTCGGGACCTGGTCGGCCGCCCAGGTCCACGGCGTCGAATGTCTTCACGCAGAACTGTATCGCGGCGGCCGGGTCCCGGCACACGAGTCTCGGGATTACGACCGACGTGCCTTCGGGGATGCCTTTCACGGGCCGTCTAACTGGTTAGCCGTGGGCTTGTCGCAGCGTTCATCACACTCCTGCGAACCACGGATAGCCCTGATCCTCCCAATACCCGCCCGGCCGTTCGGCCGTGAACGTCATCGACACCAAATACTTTGTCATCTTGTAGCCGAGCTTGGTCGGCGAGTACAACCGCAGCGGCGCGCCGTGCGGGGGCGACAGGGGATTGTCGTTCATGCCGTAGGCGAGGATGGTCTGCGGGTGCATCGCGCTCGCGAGATCCCAACCATTCGAGTAGCCCGAGTCGAATGAGTCGAACCGAACATAGCGGGCCTGCGGCAGTACGCCGCAGCGCTCGGCAACGGCCGAAACAGCGACGCCGTGCCAGGTCGCGATCGCGCTCCATCCTTCCACACAATGATGCTTCACCGTGTACGTCGTGCGCGGCATCGCCTGCAGATCGTCGATCGACACCGTCAGCGGCTGGCGCACCAACCCGCCGACCTGGAAGCGCCAGGTCTTGGGATCGGGCAGCATCGGAATCATCGGCGAAATGAAATAGGTCGGCAGCCGTGCAGTGCGCTGGGAGACGTCGTACTGCGGAGCCAGCCGGTGCTTGGAGAAGAGGATCTTCTCGCCAACCCAGTCGTTCACTCGACTGACATCGAGCAGCAGGGGACGCACGGTGTTGCCGCCATCCCAGCCACACGCGGCCGCGACCGATGCCGGCCCGGCGGCGGCCGTCAGTCGCAAGAACGCACGCCGATCAATCACGGCTCGG
>JBKPDZ010000120.1:0-12946 GCA_046728135.1 Gemmatimonadota bacterium
GAGGTTTTCGTACTTCACCCACTAGTAGCCGGCGTCGTACGAGATCCACAGGCCGCCGTCGTCGCCGGCGATGAGATGGTCGGTGTTGTACGGGTCGATCCAGAGATCGTGGAAATCGCCGTGCGCGCCGCCCGAGATGCCGCTGAAGCTCTTGCCGCCGTCGGTGCTGACGATGAGACCACCGTCGGGCTTGTAGACGCGATCGGGGTCGCGCGGGTCCACGATAAGATTCGCGAAGTAGAACGGCCGCCAGATCATGTTCTGGCTGCGATCCAGCATCTGCCACGTTCTGCCGCCGTTGTCGGAGCGATACAGCGCGTTGAGCGGCGGCACCGCTTCGATGAACGCGTACACGATGTCGGGTTTCGACGGCGCCACCGCGACGGCCACGCGACCCCACGGTTTGGGCGGCAAACCGGAGCCGGCCGTTGTCGTCAGATCGGTCCACGTCGCACCGCCGTCCGTGCTCTTGAACAGACTCGAGGCGCTCGGCGCGGTCGCGCTGTCGCCGCCGGAGCGGAACGTCCAGCCGCGGCGACGGAAATCCCACATCCCCGCATACAGCGTCCCGGGGCGCGACGGATCCATGGCCAGCATCGAGCAGCCGGTCGAGGCGTTGCCGCCTTTCAGCACCTGCGTCCAGGTCTTGCCACCATCGGTGGTCTTGTAGACGCCTCGGGTCTCGCTGTCGCTCCAGAGCTTCCCGGGCACGCAGACGTAGACGGTGTTGGTCGCGTTCGGATCCACGAGGATCTTGACGATGTGCTCGGACTCGCGCAGCCCCATGTTGGTCCAGTTCTCGCCGCCGTCATCCGAGCGGTAGATCCCGTCGCCGATGGACACGCTGTTGCGCATCCACGACTCACCCGTGCCCACCCAGACCACCTTCGGGTTTTTCGGATCGATCGTCACCGCACCAATCGATTGCACGGGCTGTTTGTCGAAGACCGGCTTGAACGTCGTACCGCCGTTCACCGATTTCCACACGCCGCCGCTCGCCGATCCGACGTAGATCGTGAGCCGCGCGCCTTCGTGCACTCCGGCGAGCGCCGCGATGCGTCCGCTCATCGCCGCCGACCCGATGTTGCGCGCGCCGAGTCCCGAGATCGTTTCGGAATCGACGGTCGCGGCGGGTTGCTGCACGAGCAGCAGGAGGAGGAGGGCGTTCATGGACGAGCTCCCGGCCGCGCGAACCGCTGGTCATCGAGCGGAACGTTGGCCTCGATCTTGTCATATGTGACCTTCGAACGGTCCGCGCTGCTCGAGCCCTTCGGCCCGGATTCATACGAGAAGGGCAGATAGACGCCGGCCACCTGCTTGTAGTCGCCGAGCGAGGTTTCGAATTCCTGTGGCGCGCCGCGGATCATCCGCTGCGTGTCGATTCTGATGGGGACGTAATACTCGGTGTCCAGATAGTAAAAGCTGACGTCTCCGTTGGGGTGCGTGACTTTGAGCTTGTAGGCGTCGCTCCCTTCGATCTGCTCCACGCCCTGATACTCCACGCGATTGCCCTTGGCCTGGTAGTTGACGAGCGGCCCGTCGAAGTCGGCATCGTCGAGAATGCCGTGCATCTCATCTTCCCCCAGGGCTTCCGGATCCCGCTTGCCGTTCCATGGCTCGATCTTCCAGCCGTTGCGCCCATCGTAGGCGTTGATGCCGGTCATGCCCTGGATCGAAAACTCTTCGCGCACGCTGTTGGGACGCTTGTTCTCCTGCACGACCACCGCCTCGAATCCGCCGCCCCCGGTGAACTTGCCGGTGCGGCGCAGCGACTGCAGCGCCTGCATGCGCGCCATGCCGCCCGACGCCTGGACGTATTTCGCGATGAGACTGTCGACGGACTGCGCGGAGAGTGGCGTCGCGCACAGCGTGAATGCCGCGAGCCTGAACAGGATGCTACGCATGGTGATCCTCCAACGCTCCAACGAGGGGACGGAGAAAATAGCCGCCGGTCGCGCGCCCGCAACCGAACGCGTAGCTTCTCCGCCCATGGCGCGTGTGCCAGCCCAACCGTTCCCCAACCTGACCGTGCTGTCGCATCCGTTGATCCAGCACAAGCTCACCATCCTGCGCGATAAGCGCACGAGCACGCGTGACTTCAAACAGCTCGTCAACGAGATCGCGACGCTCATGGCGTACGAGGTGACGAAAGACCTGCCGCTCGAACCTGTGGAGATCGAAACGCCGCTCGAAAAAACGTCGGGGAGCCAAGTGGCGGGGAAGAAGCTGACGCTCGTCCCGATCCTGCGTGCGGGGCTGGGCATGGTGGAGGGCATTTCCCAACTGATCCCGTCCGCGCGCGTGGGGCACATCGGCCTGTACCGCAATCACTCGACGCTGCAACCAGTCGACTACTATTTCAAAATTCCTTCGGAAGAAGGCGACCGCGCGTTCTTCGTGCTCGACCCCATGCTGGCGACCGGAGGCTCGGCGGTTGCGGCGGTGAGTGCGCTGTCCCGCGCCGGCGCGCAGAAGATTCGCTTTTTGTGTCTTGTAGCGGCACCGAAGGGTGTGAAGGCGATGCTCGACGCCCACCCCGGTGTGCCGGTATATGCTGCTTCGCTCGACCGTGAGCTCAACGCCAAGGGGTACATTCTGCCGGGCCTGGGGGACGCGGGCGACCGCCTATTTGGAACCCGGTAGCACCCACAGAATCGTCCCGGTGTATGCTAGCCCGGTCGTGGTTAGGGGGGCTCTATGCTTCGCTTCGTTTTGTCGTCCCTGCTGGTGGTTGTCTTTCCGACATTAGCGGCCTCGCAACAGACGGGGGGGGGAGCTCCGCACGACAGCGTTCGTGGCGCCGTTCGCCTCGTGGACGCCCGCAATCACGCGCTCGAGGTCATCACGGGCGTGGGGATGACGCTACGCGTCGTGCGTCTTCAGGTCCCCGCCACAGTGCCCGTCACGGCCACCTCTGGCCAGGATCAGCTCGCGCTCACCGACCTGAAACCGGGGGACGTGGTCCGCGTGACATTCGGCGCGCGGCCTAGCGGGTGGGTCGCGTACACGATCGAGCGCATCGGCCGGATGGCAAGCGGGGTGGAACGCTCGCCATGACGCGCCGCGCGCTGGTCTGCGTTTGCTCCGCCGCGATCATGCTGGCAGGGCAGGCGTGTCGTCGCCCACCCAAGCCCGGCGATCCCGTGCGCGGCCTGTCTGCCGCCGAGCGCGCGCGGTTCGATCAGGGCAAGGCCGTGTTCGACAGCGTGTTCACACCGGAGACGGGGCTGGGGCCGTTGTTCAACGCGAACGCGTGCGCGGAGTGTCACGAGGAGCCGGTGGCGGGCGGGACCGGCGACGAGGTCGAGCGACACGCGACCGCCTTTCATGAGGTCATACCCGCCGGTGTCCGCCAGTGCGACGAACTGGCAGCGCTGGGCGGCCCCGTCTATCAGAATCACGTCACGCCCGCTCTCCACACCGCCCTCGGCATCGACAGCGAGCCTATTCCTCCGGTGGCGACGGCGGTCGCGAGGCGCACCATCCCCGACATTTTCGGGTTCGGCTTGCTGGACGCCGTCCCCGACTCCGAGATCCTCGCGTTTGCCGATCCCGACGACCGCGATCACGACGGCATTTCCGGCCGCCCCAACCGATTCTTCGACGGTCGCCTGGGACGGTTCGGACGCAAAGCCTTGGTCCCGACGTTACTCGAGTTCACCGAAGGTGCATTCAACGCGGAACAAGGCATCACGACGCCCGCGCTGCCGACGGAGGAAACGGTCGCGGGGACTCCGATTCCAGCCGGCACCGATCCGGCGCCGGATCCCGAGCTGAACGCGCAGCAGGTCGAGCTGGCCGACGCCTTTGTGCGGCTGCTCGCACCGCCCGCACCGCTCAAGATGTCGCGCGAGGCGAGCCACGGGAGCGATGTCTTCAAGCGGGTAGGGTGCGCGAACTGCCACCGCCCAACTCTCACGACTGGCGACAGCCCGATCGCGGCCCTGCGACATCAGCAGATCGCCGCTTACACGGACCTCCTGCTACACGACATGGGACCCGACCTGGGCGACATCTGCCTCGGGCTTGCGACGCCGACCGAATTCCGCACCGAGCCGCTAATGGGGCTTCACCTCAGGTCCCGCTTCCTGCACGACGGCCGGGCCAAGACGCCCGCAGAGGCGATCGAGCAGCACGGGGGGGAGGCTGCCAGGGCCCGCGATCTCTTCCGCGCCCTGCCCGCCGGGGAGCGAGCGGCCCTGGTGGCCTTCCTCAAGACACTCTAGGGAGCCTTCCCACGTAACCCTTTTGTCGTCCCCCGTGTCCCATCAGTAGTTACGAGACCTGCCCGTCACCTCGGAGCGTCGTGGACGAATCACAGCTCATAGCCCGCGTCCGCGCCGGGGATAGCGCCGCAGAGCGCACGCTGTATGACGCGCATGTGGACCGCGTGTACCGCCTGGCCTTCCGGCTCGCGGGCGATGATGCCCTCGCGCAGGATTTCACCCAGGAAACGTTCATTCGCGCGTTCGACCGGCTCGGCTCGTTCCGTGGCGATGCCGCCTTTTCAACCTGGCTGCACACGATCACGACGACGGTCGTCTTGAACGGCCTGCGTAAGGTGAAGCGATTCCGCCAGCGGGAAGCCGACATCGACGACGCGCGTGACATCGGGGTCACGCACCGGCACGCCGAGCCCGATCTGAAGGCGCGACTGCAGCAGGCGATCGACGAGCTGCCGGAGGGTTACCGCACGGTGTTTGTGATGCACGACGTCGAAGGCTATACACACGAAGAAATCGGCGTCGCGTTGGGCGTCGAGACCGGCACATCGAAGGCACAGCTGTCGCGCGCGCGAGCCAAACTGCGTGTGGCACTGTCGGACTTCGCAGGAGAATGGACGACATGATGGACCAGCATGAAGACCCCAAGTTCGAGCAGTGGCTGAAGAGTGCGGCGAAATCGTACCACTCCCCACCCCCCACTCCCCGGGAGCAGATGTGGGCGCGCATCGCCAGCCAACGACAGCACCGTCATATCATCGAGCTGCGTCCGTGGATGAAGTGGGCGGTGGCGGCCGCGGCCGTGCTGATTCTCGGCATCGGCATCGGGCGCTGGACCGCGCTGCAACCAGGTGCGACGAACGGCACCACCACGGTCGCCACGACCGACTCCGGACAGTCCGACGTCGTCTATCAAATCGCCGCGACGCAATATCTGTCCCGCACCGAGGCGTTCCTGACTGCTTTCCGAGAGGACCAGGGAGCGCATAGCGCCGATGGCGCGCGGTTCGCGCGGCAGGCGCGTGACCTCCTCACCACGACCCGTTTGATGCTCGACTCACCCGCCGGGAACGACCAGCGGCTGCGGTCGCTGCTCGAGGACCTGGAGCTCGTGCTCGTGCAAATCTCGCAGCTCGACGCCGCTCACAACGGGCATGACGCCGATCTCATCACCCAAGGCATGAACCAATCGAACGTGTTGCCCAAGCTGCGCTCGGCGATTCCCGCCGGGCCCGTTCCGGTGCGCACACAAGGAGCACTCTGATGTTCGCTTCCCTTTCCCTCGTGCTCGCCGTTACGACTGCAGTGCAGGCGACCACGCCGGCGCCGGCACCAGCCCCGCGGGCCCACCGGCGCGCGCATGTCAGGAGCGTGGCGCCGCTCGCGGCTGCGTCGGCGGAGCTTGAGGCTGCGGCGGCAGCGCTGGAGATGGCGCAGCCCGACTTCGCGGCGTTCAGCGCGCAAGCTCCCGTCCTCGCCATGTCGGCGGATGCGCTGCAGGCGTCGACCTACGCGCTGAGCGCCGCGCCGATGGCGATGAGCGCTCCGTTGGCGGAGCTCGCTGGGCTCTCCGGTCTCGCCGGACTCTCGAGTCTGACCGGACTGGCGGCGCTGGCGGATGTCGGAGACTTCACGATCGACATCGAGGAAGAGCCGGAGCTGCGTTGGCCGCAGGATGAGTCCAGGATCCAGGCAGACGTTGCCGACTCGCTCTACCGCGCCGCACGGCAGGCGCTGAACCAGAACGATTACGAGCGCGCCGCCAATCTCTTTCGCAGCATCCGCGATCGCTACCCGCGGTCTTCGTATGTCCCGAATACGTACTACTGGCAGGCGTTCGCGCTCTACCGCGCCGGCTCGGATGACAACCTGCGCGCGGCCCGCGCGGCACTGCAGACTCAATCCGACCGCTATCCGAAGGCCACGACGCACCGGGATGCGGAGGTGCTGCTGCGCCGCGTACAAGGTGCGCTGGCGCGCAGCGGGGATGCAGACGCCGCGGCGGCCGTGACGGCGGGCGCGGACAGCATCGCGCCAGCGGCACCGGCAGAACCCGCCATCGCCGCCGCGCCGCCTGTCGGTTCCGCACCGGCGGCGCGGCCGGGACGCCACACAGTCCGCAGCGAATCGTGCGACGATGATGATGACATTCGCATCGCCGCCTTGAACGCGGTGCTGCAGATGGACCCGGACCGCGCGGTGCCGCTGCTCAAGACGGTGCTCGCACGGCGCGACGACGGATCAGCGTGCCTCCGGCGCAAGGCGGTCTTCCTCCTGTCGCAGAAGCGGACCACCGAAACCTCGTCGCTGCTGCTGAACGCCGTCCGCTCCGATCCCGACCAGGAAGTGCGCGAGCAGGCGGTCTTCTGGCTGTCCCAAGTCCCGGGAGACGAGACTGTGGCGGCGCTTGACTCGATCCTCCGCGATTCCAACACGGACGAGGAGATCCAGGAAAAGGCAATATTCGCCTTATCCCAGCATCGCAGCGCGCGGTCGGGCGCGATTCTGCGCGACTTCGCCATGCGGCGGGACGTGAATGAAGATCTGCGCGAGAAGGCGATCTTCTGGATTGGCCAAAGCCGGTCGCCAGAGAACGCCCAGTTCCTCAAGGATCTGTACGCCAGGGTGGAGAGCGACGATCTCAAGGAGAAGATCATCTTCTCTCTCTCCCAAATGGGAGGCGGCGACAACTACCGCTGGCTGATGGACATCGCGCTGAACCAGAAAGAAGACATCGAGATCCGAAAGAAGGCGCTCTTCTGGGCGGGCCAGGGGCACGACGTCGATATCGCCGACCTGGTTCGCCTGTACGACAGCATGAACGATCGGGAGATGAAGGAGCAGCTGATCTTCGTGTACTCGCAGCGTCGCGAGGACGCCGCGCTCGACAAGCTGTTTCAGATCGGGAAGAACGATCCCGACCGCGAGCTGCGCAAGAAGGCGATCTTCTGGGTCGGCCAGTCGCGGAGCCCGCGCGCAGCGCAGTACCTCCAGGAGCTGATCAACCAATGAACAATCGTGCGTCGTGCGTGGTGCGTGGTGCGCTGTTGCTCTTGTTCGCGAGCACCGCAGCCGCGCAAACGGTGCAGCAACGTGTTGCGAAAGCGCCCGATGGGTCTGTGCGGTTCAGCTTCGCCGCCCGGCCCGGTGTGTACGGCAACGGCCGCAACTCGATCAGCTGGGACTGCGACAGGGGGCATTGTCGCAGCCGCCAGGTGGACGGGAATTGGGACGACCGAAACGACTGGGACTCGCCCTGCGACTCCGGCCCCGTGCGCGTCGCGCTCTACAAGAGCGGCGGCCGAATCACCGATCTGCGCGCGTACGTCGGAGGCGAGTGGCGTGCCAGTACGTCCGCCACAGACCTGGGCACGGTCAGCACCAAGGACGCAACTAGCTACCTGCTCGCGTTGGCCTTGCGCGACGAGTCCCGCGCCAGCGAGAAAGCCATCTTCCCCGCGGTGCTCGCCGACAGCGTGACGATCTGGCCCGACCTGTTGAAGATTGCCAAGTCGGGCGATGTCTCCCGAAAGGTGCGGCGCTCCGCCGTGTTCTGGCTCGGGCAGGCGGCCGGCGATGCCGCGACGCGGGGCCTCACCGACCTGGTTGATGACGGTGGCCAGGACCGCGAGGTTCGCGAATCGGCGGTGTTCGCGCTGTCGCAACGTCCCCGCGACGAAGGAGTGCCGGCACTGATCCGCATCGCCAGGGAGAACAAGGATCCCGACCTGCGGCGCAAGGCCATTTTCTGGCTGGGCCAATCGGACGACCCCAGAGCGCTAGCCCTGTTTGAGGAGTTGCTGAGTCGGCCCTGAGTATCTTGTGGCATGCCTTTCTGGACTGGACGGCGTGCCTTCGGCGGGATTCTCCTTCTCGTTGTCCTGATCGCGCTCACCTGGGCGACCGTCGTGGTCGCGGTGGCCATTCAGGCTGCCCACGATGAAGCGACCGGCGCAGACGCGATCGCCGTCCTCGGCGCGGCGCAATACAATGGCCGCCCATCGCCCGTGTTTCGCGCCCGACTCGATCACGCCGCAACGCTCTATCAGCGCGGTTTCGCCCCTGTCGTGCTTGTTACGGGCGGCGTCGGCGTGCATGACTCGCTCAACGAGGCCAACGTCGGCCGGGACTACTTGACCCGGCTAGGCCTGCCGGATGACGCGGTAATTCCACTCGCCGGTGGCCACGACACGTACTCCTCGATCGTGCAGGTGCAGCGATGGTTCGGCGGGCGACAAAGCCGCCGAGTGCTCCTCGTCAGCGACGGCTTTCACATGCTGCGGCTGCGAATCATCGCCCGGCGCCTGGGGCTGACACCGTACACGTCGCCTGCCGCCGGCTCGCCGATCCACGCGAATCTGCGCCGCAATACCGGATACCTCTTTGCCGAGGGGTTCAAGGTCCCGTTTACCTGGATGTTTCAGCACTAGACAAAAAGGATCGCCGATGCAGATCGCCAGTAAACGCATCCACTCGGGGCGTGTCATAAATCTGAACGTCGACACGGTGCGCTTTCCCGACGGATCCACCGGCCAGCTCGAGATCATCCGGCATCCGGGAGCCGCCGCGGTCGTGCCTTTCGCGTCCGATCCGCGCGGCAAGGACCCAACCGTCCTGTTGATCCAGCAGTACCGCTACGCCGCGAATGGGTCCTTGATCGAGGTCCCCGCCGGCCGGCTGAATCCAGGTGAAGACCCGCAGGAGTGTGCCCGTCGTGAGCTGCTCGAGGAGGTTGGTGTGACCGCAGGCCGTTGTGAGCGTCTTACTACTATATGGACAACGCCCGGCTTCACCGACGAACGTATTCACCTCTTCTTGGCGTCCGAGCTCAAGGCGGACAAGCACGCGCGGGAGCCGGACGAGTTCATCGAAGTCGTCCCCAAGCAGTTGTCAGAGGCACTGCAACTGGTGCGAACCGGGGTAATATCCGACGGCAAGACCGCGCTGAGCCTCCTCTTCGTGGCTGGTTTCATCCTGGAGCATTAGTCGGCTCCTCCTTCGGATCTAGATCGAATGTGGAATTGCGTCGTCCCCCGGCGGGGACAATATTCCCATTTCGCATCCGTCTGCGACTCGCAACTGATTGCCCCATAATAGGTTAGTAGAGAGCCTGGGAGGGCACACTTCGTGCTTGGTGCACACAAAGTGAATCAGGGCAGCGTCTTCGCCGTTTCCGCCAGAAACAGCAAGGTGACGATGCGCAACGCGCTCAAGCGTCCCACGCCGGTTTTCGACTCGCAGCGAGCACTGCAGCGGGAAGCGCTGCATGAGCTCGACGACGGCCAGGTCGTGATGCGCCACCTGGCGGGGGAGTCCCAGGCGTTCGGTACGCTGGTGGACCGCTACCAGACGCGGCTCCTCAACTTCGTCAATCGCACCATCGGTGATCGTGAGCGGGCTGAGGACCTGGTCCAAGAGGTCTTTATTCGGGTCTTCCGTCATCTCCATCGCTTCGACCAGACCAAGAAATTCTCGACGTGGATCTACACGATCGCGTCCAATCTCGCGAAGAACGAGCTGCGCAATCGTAGCCGCAATCCCCTGGTGCTGTTCCAGACCATCAAGAAAAACTGGGAAGCGGATCATCGGCCGTTGCAATTCGAGGATACGACTGCCCGGCCCGACGATCTCTATCGGAAGCGGTTCCTGAAGGATGCCGTTGACCAGTGCGTGCAGCGGTTGCCGGAACACCACCGCGAGGTGTTCGTGCTCCGCGAGCTCGAAGGGAAGAGCTACCAGGAGATCGCGGAAATCACAGGGTGCAATTTGGGGACGGTGAAGAGCCGTCTGAATCGGGCACGCAACAGCTTCGCCCAGCTCATCGGTCCCATCCTGGTTTAGCTACAATTCGCCGCTTGGAATCCCGGCTGCGGAACCCCCCGTGGCCGGGAGTGGTACATTCCTCACCTATGCGCTGCAGGGAATTCCTCGAGCGACACAGCGATTTTCGGGACGGATTGATCTCCTCGTCCCGGGACTTGCGTCGCTTTGCGCGACACTTGGCGCACTGCGCGACGTGTCGACGCTACGACGCCACAGTCCGTCAAGCCGTTCAAGCCTTGCACGCCACATCCTCGATCACCCCCTCAGCGGATTTTCGCGAACGCCTGGACGCCCGCATTGCGGTCGAGCGGCGGCGCGTGCCGCGGAGCCCAGCGCAGGCCGGCGTGTCGGCGACGATGCTGGTGATCGCGGCGCTGGCGCTGTTCGTTTTTGAGGTCACACACCGCCCGCGTATTGTACGCGCGCCGCTGCTGCCGCCGGTCGCTTTTCCCAAGCCCGTCGCGGGCGCCGGGCTCCCGTTCGTTTCTTTCCAGGATCCGCGCGCCATCATCCTCGTCGGGAATACCTATTCCCCACCTAGGAGCCTTTCTCCGAGCACTGGGGCGCGGTAACTTCGCTGGATGGCAGCGCTCACGCTCGATGCGCTCCTTCGCAGCCTGAAGAAGGGCGCTCCACCCCCCGAAACGGTCTACCTGCTGTACGGTGACGAAGACGTCCTCAAGGATGAGGCGGTGCGGATGCTGATCGATGCCGCCGTGGGATCGAGCAGGGATTTCAATCTGGATGTGCGGTACGCGCCCGATCTGAGCCCCGAGTCATTTCATGCACTCGTCAACACGCCGCCGATGCTGGCAGAGCGTCGCGCGGTCGTCATTCGCGGCGTAGAGCTGCTCGGCAAGCGCAAGACAAAGCTGCGCGACGAAGTGCTCCGCTATTTGGCGACGCCCAATCCGACCACGCTGCTCGTGCTCGTCGTCGCAGCGGGCGAAGAGCCGGATCCCGACATCGTGCGGACAAGCACCGCCGCGCGGCTGGACGCACTGGCTGCCGAGCGCGTCCCGCGCTGGCTGCAACACCGCGCAACGACTTTGGGATTTACGCTTGCGCCCGATGCCATGGACCTGCTGTTCAAGGCCGTCGGCAATGACCTTACCACATTGAGCCGCGAGCTCGAGAAGCTTGCGTCGCTCGGCACGGGAACTGACACACATCGGCCGGTCACGCTCGAGGACGTCTCCAGCCTGGTTGGGGTCCGGCGGAATGAGACGATTTTCGACCTGGTCGACGCCGCCCTGGAGCGGCGCGCGGCGCGAGCGGCGCAGCTGGTCGAGCCGGTGCTAGAACAGGCCGGGATGAGTGGCGTCAAGATCCTGTCCCTGCTGGGGACGCACCTGGTCGGCACCGCGCTGGCGCGATCGGAACGCGATCGGGGCGTGAGCCCCAGTCATCTTCCGGACATCCTATACCGGCAGATGCAGGCTGTGCGGCCGTACGGCATGCGGAGCTATAAGGAGGAAGCCGCCCGGTGGAGCGCGTGGAGCGCGCTCTGGACGGCTCGTGAGTTGGGTGACGCCCTGCGCGCCGCGCTCGCGGCCGATAACGCGTTGAAAACGGCAACCGTTTCGGATGACCGAGGGATCGTCACGCAATTGGTGCTGGGGTTCGCAAAACTGGATCGGGAGGCTGCGTGAGCGTCGGACGGCTGGACCGTTGGACGGTCGGACTGATAGTCCTCGCCGCATTGCTCAGTCCGACCGTCCGACTGTCCGCACAGACCGACGGTCGTCTCGTCGAAGCCCTGCGACTCGCCCAGTCCGGCCAAGTCGATTCCGGCCGCGCGATCGTGCGCCGTCTCCTCGCGACACTCTCCCCGAGCGACTCTGCCTATCCGCAAGCGTTGCTGGCGGCCGCGAAGATCGCGCCCGATGCGCCGACCGTTTCCTCGCATCTGAACCGCATCGTGGTCGAATACGGAGCCAGTCCGTGGGCCGACGATGCGCTGCTGTTGCTCACGCAACTGTACTTCGCGCAGCACGACCCGGCCCAGACGGTCCAGGCCGCGGAACGGTTGAATCGCGACTATCCCGATTCACCATTCCGGGCCCGCGCGAGCTTCTACGCCGCCCGCGCCTATTTCGAGCTCAAGAACGAAACGCGCGGCTGCGAGCTCATTCAGCAAGCGCTCACCGGCACCGGGGAAGACGTCGAGTTCAAGAATCAGGTCGGCTTCTATGCGTCCCGCTGTGGTGCGCCGGCCACGACGGCGACCACCACAGCAGCGCCCACGCCGACCGATACGGGATCCAAGGCGACCACCACGCCCGTCCCCCATGCATATGCCGTCCAGGTACTCGCCGTAAAGAGCGCGGCGCAGGTGGACGACATGCTCACCCGGCTCAAAGTCATGGGCTTCGAGGCACGCGTGGTGCGTGACTCGACCGGCTTTTTCAAAGTACGCGTCGGCCATTACGCCACGCACGACGAGGCTGTCCGGACGCAGCGACGCCTCAAGCAGAAAGTCGGCGGGCAGCCATTCGTGGTGGATGAGCCATGACCGCAGTGACCCCACCCGAGACGCCACTGATGCAGCAGTACCGTGACATCAAGGCCCGTTTTCCCCACGCCATCCTGTTTTTCCGGATGGGGGACTTCTATGAGATGTTCGAAGACGATGCCAAGCTCGCCGCGCGCGAGCTGGGACTGACCCTCACCTCCCGCAACAACGGCGGCGCGGCCGAGGTCCCGCTCGCCGGTGTGCCGGTCAAGGCTGCGACGGAGTACCTACGACGGCTGATCGCGAAAGGACACCGTGTCGCGATCGCCGAGCAAATTGAAGATCCCAAGCTCGCCAAAGGCGTGGTACGACGGGCAGTGGTGGAGACCGTCACGCCGGGCACCGTGCTCACGGATGATTGGCTCGTCAAGAACCGCAACAACTA